>NZ_JAVJUY010000097.1:0-2803 GCF_040220315.1 Fulvivirga sp. | reverse complement strand
TAAATCTAGTTGTTGCGTGTGCACTTTGCCACTGTCAGGTTGGAATTTGAGATCAATAGATTTCCAGCATCGCACAAAAAAATGGATAGGTTTAAACTATCATTGCGCGGTGGCCAACGGAAAATAGTTACCTGTTTTCATCCACTTAAACATACAAATTCGTTACAATAATTGACTAATCCTATATTTGCGGATTATATACTTAGATATGAGCGTAACGATCAATAAAAATTTACTAGTAGTACTTATTATGTTCTGTGTTTCTGCAGTGCATGCACAAGACTCCTTATTAACAATTTTGGAAGAAGAATTGCAAAGGGAATATAAGGTTTTATCAAAAGCTGAAGTACCGGTTTATTATATGGATTACCGTGTGGAAGATGAAACTTCTGTAACTATTACAGGGAGTTTTGGAAGTCTAATGGATGAATCGGATACACGACTGAGAGTACTACAACCCACTATAAGAGTTGGTGATTACAAACTCGATAATACCAGAGAACTCACTAATTATTTCGGTGGAGGATATTACGGAGCTAATTCAAGTCAGTACTTACCTATAAACAACAATTCGAAAGCGATTAAACAAGTGCTTTGGAGGGTAACAGACTTTGCCTACAATAGTGCGAAGGAACGTTATCAGGAGGTGAAAAATGCAGATGTAAAAGTAGAAATAGATGATTTCAGTAAAGAGCGGCCAACGAAATATTATGAACCGCCTGCTCCAGTTAAAATCGATAAATCTTATTGGAAGAATGCTGCTAAGCAACTTTCATCCCTATTTCTAGGTGATTCCAAAATAATTTCCGGATCGGTTACTATTAATGGGTCATTTTCAAGGAAGTACTTTGTATCCTCAGAGGGGGCATCGGTAGTTCAAAATGCCAACTTTATACAGGTTTTTGTTAGTGGAGAAGTAATTAATGAGGATGGTGAAATAGCCACTTTATATAATTCATATAGTGCTTCCAACGAATCGGGCTTACCTTCCTTTGATACCATAATGGCTGATACCAAAACATTGGTAGAAAACCTTCAAAAATTAAAGGTAGCACCATTTGCAGAACCTTATACTGGCCCGGCAATACTACATCCCAGAGTATCAGCTGTATTTTTTCATGAAATATTTGGTCATCGGATTGAGGGCCACCGGTTAAAGAGCGAGCAGGATGGACAAACGTTTAAAGAAAAAGTAGGCACAAAAATACTTCCTGAATTTATAAGCATTTATGCCGACCCAACATTAAAGCATGTAAATAATATTGAACTTTCTGGGAATTATAAAGTAGATGATCAGGGTATAACATCTCGAAGAGTGGAAATAGTGAAAAATGGTCAGTTAATGAACTTCCTGATGTCAAGATCCCCCATTGAAGAATTTACAAATTCAAACGGCCATGGCCGCTCGCAAATTGGAGCTGATCCTGTGGCCAGACAGTCTAACTTAATTATAGAAACAACCAGTCAGCTTACTAATGATGAATTAAGAAAACAGCTAATTGAAGAATGTAAAAAGCAAGGCAAACCCTATGGGTATTATTTTGAAGATGTTACAGGCGGATTTACCCAGACATCACGTTACGCTACCAATGCATTTAATATTATGCCCACGTTGGTTTATCGCGTTTATGCCGATGGCAGGCCAGATGAATTGGTGAAAGGGGTAGATTTAATTGGCACGCCCTTGGCCATGTTTGCAGAGATAATGCAGGCCGGTAAATCCATTGATGTATTCAATGGCATTTGTGGTGCAGAGTCAGGCAATGTTCCAGTTAGCGCAGTGGCACCTGCTATACTGGTTAGAAGAATTGAAACCCAAAAGAAACCTATCGTTGAAATAAAATCAGAAGAGCCTATACTTACCAGTCCGCTTCTGAATAAAAAGAATTGAGAAAATGAGAATGAGATATATCTTTTTACTTGTATTTATGGGTAGTATTTTTTCGGCCTACTCCCAAGAAGTTGATAGCCTGAAGTTAGCCATGCAAGATGAGCTGGCTCGTAGTATAGAACAGCTAAATCATAAAGAATATGGTGCCCCGTTTTATATCGCATATGATGTGAACGACTACTCTAATATTATCATTAGTGCTTCTTTTGGAGGACTAATAAATTCAAATCAATTTAAACAAAGAAATGTAAATGCCCGGGTTTTGGTAGGCGACTATGAGTTTAATGATGAGAGTTTTTCTGCTGATAATGTAGAACCGCATTATACAGCAGCCGATATGCTACTACCTGTTGAAAATGATTATCATGGAATTAGAAGGGCGTTGTGGTCTGTAACGGATAAAATTTATAAGACAGCTGGAGATGTGTTTGTTGCCCATAAACAAGACTTGAAGGATAAGAAAAAGAAAGTAGGCGATGTGCCACATATGAAATTTGGGAAGCAGGAACCTATTAAGTTCACCACTAAATCTAACGCATCAATACCTAATAAACCTGAACTGGAATCGAAGGTTACGTCCATTTCTGAGGAATTTTTAGAATACACAGCCATTAGCATTTCCAGTGTTGTACTCAACCTATATCAGGGAAAGAATTATTTTATAAATACAGAAGGAAGTGATGTATATAAAGAACAGACAATTGCTACACTAATTATTTCATGCGCCACACAAAATGAAGAAGGTGAATATTTTTATGACCAGAAAAAATATTTGGCTGAAACTCCTGGTGAGTTGTTTGGTGATGTTGACTTTAGTGAGGAAATTAAACAGATGAGCGAATATGTGGTGTCTTTAAAAGAAGCTCCTGTTTTTGAGGACAGCTATGAAGGGCCAGTAATCTTCATGGAATC
>NZ_JAVJUY010000096.1:0-3538 GCF_040220315.1 Fulvivirga sp. | reverse complement strand
GATGAATTTGCAAAAGCATTCTACTTAGAACGGAAAACAAGCCTTGAAACTTACTTTTCTAATCAAGATACAGCGGTGTCTAACCTCATTAAATCGATGGAACTCGATGAGAAAAACCACGAACGGCTAAGACAGATTATTGCAGGAGTATTACGGGATAACATGTACTCGATTTTGCTTGGACTAGATGGTTCTGCTCAAATTGGAGGACATCAAGAACTGTACAAGTTAACAGACGAACAAGGTAACGAACTAACTGGTGGAGAGATAGAGGCATCCGCGTGGGAATACTTTCACAATGAGAGTTACGATCAACATAATTCAAAGGCAGACTTCATTGCCGAACTAACCTTTCTGTCAAGTGAAGATGGAGGACGGAAAACGTCTGCTCGTTCAGGTTATAGACCTCAAGTGAAATTTGAATTTGATGACATGCAAACTTCAGGTGAACAAACTTACATCGACCGTGATTGGGTATTTCCTGGGGATTCTGTAACTGCATCGATTAGAATCATTGCCGTGGAACACTTCCAAAACAAACTAACTGATGGCTTAACTTTTGAATTTCGAGAAGCATCAACTGTTATTGGAACGGGAAAGATCCTGCACATTCTGAATCCGAAATTAAAGCGGTAGGTAATATTGTGTATGGACGCATGTACAAATTGAGGTTTTTGCCACCTCATTGCCAACCCAGAAAAAACCAAAAAACTAAAATTCCTTTTCCAAAAATTCAATTATCGGCAGCTTTGATGTCAAAATATAGTTTTAAATATTTGGATTAAAACGCTTAGAAATCGTACTCCAAAGGATATGGCGACTTGCCATGTTCGTTAGCATTTCTTACCACAACTTTTTAGCAGAGCAATATTGTTATTATATTACAGTAATATTGCTACCATATGAAAACACACTCACAAACCGCAAAATTCGATACAAAAAAAAGCATCAGGCGGGCAAGAGCGACAAGAAAGAAAAGGTCTGGTTGGGTTATTAGCGTTCCAAATGGAGAATATGCCTGGTCTAATAAGATTGAAAGAGTAGGTATTATAAGAAGAGGACTTCCCTATGAATCCATTGAAGTAATTAGCAAAAGAACTAACCTTCCAGTAAGAGAGGTTCTAACCATTTTTGGAGTACCTCAAACTACATACAACAAAAAGAAAAGGGAAAAAGAATTATTAAGTGGCAGAGATAGTGAGGTTGTGCTATTATTGGTAGAACTGCTTGATTTTGGGTCGGAAGTCTTTAATAATGAATCGGAAAAGTTTCAAAGATGGCTTAAAAAGCCAAATGTATCTTTAGGTGGAGTAAAACCAGAAAGTTTATTCGATTCAGTGACAGGCATTCAAGAGGTGAAAAACGCACTCAATAGACTTGAATATGGCAACATGGCATAATGAGAGTCTACAGAGTTGAAAGAAAAAAACATCTGAAGAACGCCTTGAAAGGAACTGGAGCAGCTTTATCAGAAGGATATAGGTGGAATAGTCTAAACACTTATCTGGTTTATACAGCGGAATCTCGTGCTTTAGCGACTTTGGAGGTTTCAGTACATCTGGACTTAAGTGAGGATTTACCAACGGATAGGTTTTATGTTGAAATCGATATTCCGGATGACATCCGAATCCTTGAAATAGATCCGGATGACCTGCCGGAAAACTGGGATTCGAGACCCCCAATTTTAGAAACTCAATTTATTGGGGATGATTTTGTAAAGGAAGGAGGAGCAGCTGTATTAAAAGTGCCAAGTTGCATTGTAAGCCAGGAATACAATTATTTAATTAACCCTAACCACCCAGACTCTTCTCGGGTCAAAGTGATTTCTGAAACAGCTATGAATTTCGACCCTCGAATAAAACAAAATGCTAATAAATGATCAGCTCAGTAAGCTTAATCCAGGTATTACCAGCAATTTCCAGGCTGAACAATTCTGACGGTTCAAACAGCCCGAGTATCACCCGTTGCATATCACAACAGATTTAGCTAGTTTAGTTTGGGTTTTTTATACAGGACCTCACCAATTATCGGTTTGTCGAGCATCAGGTCTTTAGACAGGGAGACATTAAAAGATGGAATTAACCAAAGAGCAACATGACATCATCAACTCAAGTGGTAACATCAAGATCAATGCTGTTGCCGGGTCAGGAAAAACCACAACCGTCATTGAGTACGCAAGGGCCCGGCCAAATTCAAGTAAAATACTCTATCTCGCATTTAATAAATCTGTAAAGCTTGAAGCAACTAAAAAGTTTGCTGAAAAAGGGCTAAACAATGTAAAAGTGGAGACGGCCCATTCTCTTGCTTACAGACACATCGTATTCAAGAACCATTACAAAGTAAGGCCGCAGGGCTACAAAACACATGAGATTGCTGAGTTGCTGGGTTTGGAAGGAAACGGTGAGAAACACGCTGAATACATTGTGGCCAATCACATCAACAAATTTATCGCTTACTTCTGCAATAGCGAAAAGGCAAGAGTGCAGGATTTAAATTATTTAGATATCATTTCGGACCCAAAGGCAAAAGCTTTTGTTTCCAGTTTTTACGAATACATTGAAAAGCAAACAAGGTTGCTTTTGAGTAAGATGGACAGAGGAGATATAGAAATTACACATGATTTCTATCTGAAGAAATTCCAACTCTCAAACCCAAAGCTTAACTACGACTACATTCTTTTTGATGAAGGGCAAGATGCCTCAGCGGCCATGTTAGCTGTTTTTTTTAAGCAGGATGCTACCAAGGTTATTGTAGGGGATACACACCAACAGATTTATGGCTGGCGTTTTGCAATCAACTCGCTTGAAAAAGCCGATTTTGCAAACTTTAATCTTTCTACAAGCTTTAGATTCAGCCAGGAGATAGCCAATCTAGCGATGGAAGTTTTGAAATGGAAGAAGCTAATTGACATAGAAGAACCATTTCGGATCAAGGGTATAGGAGGAGTAGGGGAAATTAAATCCAGAGCAGTTGTGGCCCGAACAAATTTAGGACTATTACTGAAGGCCATAGAATATGTGACGGAAAAGAAACAGGTAAAGAAAATCTATTTTGAAGGTAACATCAGTTCATACACTTATGCAGACGAAGGTGCTTCACTCTATGATGTCTTGAACCTTTACAATAACAAGCGAAGATTAATACGAGACGCACTAATCAGGGAGATGAAGGACATTGAAGAGCTTGAAGAGTACATTGAAAAGACAGAAGATGTACAACTTGGTATGATGGTGGAAATTGTGAGAGAATACGGGAACAAAATCCCAGGCATTATCAAAGCAATTAAAGAGAAACACATTGACAATGATGATAAGGAAAACGCTGAAATGATTTTCTCAACTGTTCACCGCAGCAAGGGAATGGAATATGATACTATTCAAATTGTGAACGACTTTATTTCTGAAGAAAAACTGGAAAAACTGCTAAAAGAAATCAAAAAAGATGACCTGAATTATGGAAAACTCAATGAAGAAATAAATCTTCTGTATGTAGCGATCACCAGGGCCAGGAGTAGTGTTCATATTCCCGAAACTTTATT
>NZ_JAVJUY010000095.1:0-3425 GCF_040220315.1 Fulvivirga sp. | reverse complement strand
TGTTGAGCAATTGCAATTATCAGATGAAGATCAAACTTTAGCTATGAAGCTAAAGAGCCTGATTGATCTCCTTATAATAGGATATGCCAAATCTGAATCGATGTTTGATAAGGATAGAGAGTTTAAAGCCGAGCGATTCTTTGAAGACCTAAAAATCAACTGGGGCCAATACCTTAAGAGCTATTTGGAGACATGGAAATCTGAAAATTACTGAAATGATTTTCCAGCACCTAACTAAGCCAAAGCTCCAGCAACTTATAGGTACATCTGTTTTAGACAGACTGGAACGAATTATTCCGGTTATTAAAGGTGAAGCAACAGATCCTAATGAGATTTATCGGAAGGATACTTTGGTGAAGATTTTTTCTTCTTTTTCTAATTCTTCACTCTTTAAAAACAAGGAATTCGTTAGCGAATTGCTCTTTACAACTCCAGAAGAAATAGTCGATCAAATTTGCCTCGCCACAAACAACTCAGTTCAAAACATAACTTTCGAACAGAAAGTAGATGCTTTGGTAAGCCAAGGCTGGAATGATTTTGATTTTTGTTCCAAATTCCTAACAGTTGCTGGATTGCCAGAATCATTTTTGCCTGTAAAACAGGAGCCTTTTATTGCTGAGGAAGATTGTCCACCACCACAGGCCCCATTCAAAACTCTGAAAGGTTATCAGACAGGAATTTTTCAAGAGAGTATAGAGCTCATTAACATTCTCAATTCCAGGTTTATTATTCAAATGCCTACCGGTTCAGGAAAGACGAGAACATCCATGGAAATAATAGCCGACGTTCTTTGTAAAAAGCCTGAAGGGAGTATTGTTTTTTGGCTGGCACACTCTGAAGAACTATGTGAACAGGCAGTCCAGTGTTTCAAAGAAGTTTGGGAGCACATTGGTAACAAAACTGTAAAATTGTTCAGGGTGTGGGACAAAGGGAAACTTTCATTCACCTTTCCAGAATCGGCATTCATGGTTGGTGGGTTCCAAAAGCTCCATTCTCTGCTTAGAAGAAATCAAGTGCCATTCGATCACTTAAGAAAAAGGATTGATCTTTTGGTTATAGATGAAGCTCATAAGGTACTTGCTCCCACATATCTTGAAGTTACACGTGCATTAATGGGTGAAAATACAAGGGTGATTGGACTTACCGCAACTCCTGGTAGACACATTGATGATCTTGAAGAAAATAAGCGGCTCTCGGACTTCTTTCTAAACAAGATCATTACCATTAGCTCGCCTGACAATAAATCTGTCATTCAGTATTTGCGAGAAAGAAAGGTATTGTCGAAAGCAGTTTTTGACCCATTGGTTACGAATATCAATTATGAGCTTGATGATAAGCAAAAAAAGCACCTAGAAACGTTTTACGATTTCCCTGATGGTCTGCTCAAGACAATTGGAAGTGACGATGTAAGAAACCTTGAAATCATAAAAAGGATTGACAAAGAATACACACAAGGTAAACCTCAAATCATTTTCTTCGCCTGTAGCCTCGAACAATCAAAGTTCATTTGCTCTCTACTCGTTTACATGGGCTATAAAGCCGCTCACGTTGATGGCGGGACGGTAATGCCTATGAGGCAAAAATTGATCGATGATTTTAAAAATGGGAAGATTCAAATTATTTGCAATTTCGGCGTATTATCAACGGGATTTGACGCACCGAAAACTGATGTTGTGTTTATAGCAAGACCAACCAGGTCTATCGTCTTGTATAGCCAAATGATTGGAAGAGGGCTAAGAGGCCCAGCTATTGGCGGAACCGAAAAGTGTAAGATCATTACGGTAAGAGACAACATAACTGGTTTACCTGATGAAGATGATATTTTTGATTACTTCGATGAATACTTTGAGAATTAAATCATGCTCTTCAAAAATGGAATCGATCTTCTTGATAGCCTGAAATCATACCTGTCAGCTAATGATGGTTATATCATTTTCGTGCCCTATATCAAAAATGACAAGTTAGCCGAGCTATTGCACGAGAATAAAAATTGTACCCAAATCGTCGTTCGGTGGTTACCCTTGGATATCATTTCAGGAGCTTCTGATTTGGAAGTATTTGACACCTGTAAGAAGTTTGGGATAACGCTTTATCGAAACCCAAGACTCCATCTAAAAGCCTTTCTCGGCCAAAACAGTTGCTATATAAGCTCAGCAAATATTAGTACAAAAGCTTTGGCTACAAATGAGATTGCTCAATTTAATTATGAATTGGGAACTGTTATGGAAGAAGTAGACCTTAAGTCCAAGGTGTACTTCCATCAAATCCTAATGGAAAGTATTTTAGTTACTAAGGAATTGGTAGAAGCCCTTAAAAGGGAATTGGTCCAAATAGAAAAATCAGATTCGACCAGCGATTTTAGTTCGCCAGTTATTGGTCAATTCCAGGACCCGTTTCTGATTTCTGCCCTTCCCATGACATCCACAGTGGACACTCTTCTCGAAATCTATTCCGGAAAAAAGGAATACTCTAATGAGGAACTTAATTGTGCCGCCCATGATTTGGCTTTGTATGCAATTTCAATGAACCAGAGCCGGGATCATGTCTTAGATCAACTTCGAGTTTCATTCAACCAGCATCCTTTCATTCGTACACTGAAGATGCATATAGAAGGTCAACCCTCCCAGTCGTTAAACTATGGTGGAGTGGTCAGATGGATTCAGAATAACACGACTACTGTTCCAACACCAAAGAGTTGGGAGTTAAAAGAGCAACAGCTTGTTAATTCCTTATATGATTGGATATGTTATTTTGATTCAAACTTTAGATGGGAAAGACCGGGGCATTCACAGATAATTTTTAAGGCTAACTAAGACTATGCAATGGGAGCTTTAATGAATGAGACACAAGCGGCAATTCATCTCGGAATCACAAAAGAGTTGTTGTACGCCTATATTCGCAATGAGCCCAAAGGAGATGGTCGAACTTTAAATACGATAATAAAGGATGGAAAGAATTATTTTGAAGAGACAGAATTAGATGCTTTTGATAGTTTTTTAAAAGAACCATGGGCAGAGCCTGGGGAAAAAAGACCTCCCATTCCAACTTATATTAAAGATTACCTTAAAACCGAAATACAAGGGAAGTGTCCAATCACTGGTAAAGGTTATCCACTACAAGACGCACATATAATTGATTACGCTGATTGCCTAAACCACCATCATCATAACCTTATTCGAATCTGTAGCGAGGTTCATACCAAAGCAGACAATGCGGTAGTACCAAAAGAAGTATTAAAAGAAACGAAGCGACAACTTATCGGTACCTTAAAACAAAGACTCTTACAGGAGGATGAGGGATACCGAAGATCCTTTGCTCCCCCAAAACCAAACTATTTTTTTGTAGGTCGGATGGAAGAACTTCTAGACCTCACAGAAGCAATGGAATTTAATAGCATGGTGATTGTTCAAGGGATTGGGGGAATA
>NZ_JAVJUY010000094.1:0-13857 GCF_040220315.1 Fulvivirga sp. | reverse complement strand
TCCAGTGTGGTTAGCTGATTATGTATTGGCAGGTTATGGAACTGGTGCAGTTATGGCTGTACCTTCTGGCGATCAGAGAGATTATGACTTTGCCAAACATTTTGATTTACCAATCCCTGCCATCAATGATGCAATGAATATCGAGGAAAAGGCTGATCCTACATGGGAAGGTAAAATCATCAATTCTGATTTCCTGAATGGTCTATCTCCAAAAGAAGCTATACGAAAAGGCATTGAAGAATTAGAAAAGAAAGGGATTGGAAGTGGAAAAGTGAATTACCGCATGCGCGATGCAATTTTTACTCGCCAACGTTATTGGGGCGAACCTTTACCGGTATACTTTAAAGATGAAATCCCCTACTTAATGGATGAATCCAAGCTGCCTTTGGTATTGCCTGAGGTAGATAAATACTTACCAACCGAAGATGGTGAACCTCCTTTGGGAAGAGCAACTAATTGGGAAACAGAGCAAGGAGATGCCATTGAAAAAAGTACTATGCCGGGTTGGGCTGGCAGTAGCTGGTATTTCTTCCGCTATATGGATGCCCACAACGAATCAGAGTTTGTTAGCAAAAAAGCCCAGGCATATTGGGAAAATGTAGACCTCTATATTGGAGGTTCAGAACATGCCACCGGGCACCTGCTTTACGCACGCTTTTGGACGAAGTTTTTATATGACCTTGGATTAGTTACAGTTGATGAGCCATTCAAAAAACTGATCAACCAAGGGATGATTCAAGGGGTATCGAGTTTTGTATATCGCTTGAATATCAAAACTGATAATTCTGCCGATGTAAGCCCTGAGATTTATCTCTCGAAAGGTATTGTTGACAAAATTAAGAAATCAAACATCACCAAGGCTGAAAGTGATATCATTGAACGACTAATCAATGAAGGTATAGAGTCATTCAACAAAAAGAATAATACTTCATGGTCGTTCACCAAATTAACCGACTATAAAATCACGCCAAGGCATGTAGATATAAGTTTAGTGAATAATGATGTACTTGAAATAGCTGAGTTTAGAGCCTGGAGACCAGAACTAGCTGATGCCATTATCATACCTGAAGCAAACAAATCATACTTGTGTGGCTCAGAAGTAGAGAAAATGTCAAAATCCAAATACAATGTGGTTAACCCGGATGATATCATTGAACGTTATGGAGCAGACACATTAAGACTCTATGAAATGTTCCTAGGGCCGTTAGAGCAGTTTAAGCCATGGAATACAAATGGAATTGATGGTGTATTCAAATTTTTGAGAAGGTTCTGGAACCTCTTCCACAATGATCAGGATCAGTTTGAAGTAAGTAATGCAGAGCCTACCAAAGAAGAGCTAAAAGTACTTCATAAAACTCTTAAGAAAACGAAGGAGGATATCGAGAACTATTCATTCAATACAACCGTGAGTGAATTTATGATTTGCACCAATGAACTTACTTCATTGAAGTGCAACAAGTTCAAAATTCTGGAGCCATTGGTAATTGCCCTTTCGCCTTATGCACCGCATATAGCTGAAGAGTTATGGAGCAAATTAGGCCATGTAGAAAGTGTTACAAAAGCTACTTTCCCAGAGTATGATGAAAAATACCTTGTAGAAAGTGAGCACGAGTATCCTGTATCTGTAAACGGAAAAATGCGTGCTAAAATGAGTTTTCCTTTAGATATGCCAAAAGAAGATATTGAGAAACAGGTGTTAGCTTCAGAAATAATCCAAAAATGGCTGGAAGGGAAGGATCCTAAAAAGGTAATTGTTGTGCCAAATAAAATTGTGAATGTTGTCGTGTAATATGGCATAGAGCCAAGAGCTTAGAGCTTAGTAAATTACTCTAAGCCCTACGCTCCTAGCTCTCTGCTCTTTGCCCTAAGCTCTTTGCCAATCATTCGTACCTCAAAGAATCTACCGGATTTACTTTTGCTGCTTTAAGTGACTGATAGCTCACAGTTAAATAGGCTATTCCTATGGCAACAATTCCACTTATAGCAAACACCCAGTAGCTTATATCTATTCTAAAGGCAAAACTGTTCAACCACTGTTCCATAGCATAATATGCAGGATAAATAGAAAGCAGAAAGGCTATAACCACAAGTTTCAAAAAGTCTTTTGACATAAGCCCGGTCACTTTCCACACGCTCGCTCCCATTACTTTTCTTATGCCAATTTCTTTGGTTCTTTGCTCTGCCATAAATGCTGAAAGGCCAAATAATCCAAGGCAAGCAATAAAGATGGCTACCGTGGTGAACACAGTAAATACCTGACCAAGTCGCTGCTCCGCCCTGAATGCCTCATCATATTCTTCATCTAAAAATGAGTACTGTAAAGGCTCGCCATTTGCATACTTATCCCAAGTGCCTTGCAGTGCGTTTAGCACATTTTCCGGTTTCTCACCTGAATATCTTAAATAGAGCGTATTGGCTTCCTTGGTTAATAAAAGAATCAATGGCCTTACATTGATTTTTAAATTCTCGAAACTAAAGTCTTCAGTCACACCTATGACCTCCATCTCAGTCGGCTGCTCAAAGTTGAAATTGATAATTTTTGACTCCAATGGATTCTCCCATCCAAACATTTTAACAGCCGCCTGATTAACAACCACTACGGCTGTATCTGCTGGAAAATCTTCGGAGAAATATCTTCCTTCAAGCATTTTAAAGCCTAATGTTTTAGGGTGATCATAATCTGAAAAATGAGTTGCCGCCAGATAATCCTGATCAGAATTCGTGGTTTTAAACACAGTATTATTGCTGGTGCCGGGGTAGGTATTGTTAGAAAAGCTTGCCCCCACTACAAATGAATTAGAAACCAGTTCATTTTTAAATGCTTGAACATCATTATTCAGTCTACTAACATCTTCAATAATTAAGATGTGCTCTTTGTCGATTCCTAAGTTTTTGTTCTGAATAAATGCAAGCTGCTGAAAAACAATAGCGGTGCAAATAATCAAAACTATTGATATCCAAAACTGGAATGTCACTAATACACTCCTCACTGCACCAGATTTCATTCCAGCCCGTAGCTTTCCTTTTAACACTTCGGTAATTTTAAAGCTGGTTAAGTAAAAAGCCGGGTAACTACCTGCCAGAATACCAACAATCAGTACCAAACCTAAAAATGTAAACAGAATAGTTGGCTCCAATATCCCTCCAAAAGTTAATGACTTGCCTGCCAATGAGTTAAAAGAAGGCAGAAGTAGATAAACTACTAACAGTGAAATCAACCCAGCAAATACTGAGTAGATCATAGACTCAGCTAAAAATTGAGCAATGAGCGTCTGTCTCAGCGAGCCCAATGTCTTCCTCAACCCTACTTCTTTTGCACGGCCTGCAGATCTGGCTGTTGTGAGGTTCATAAAATTGATACAAGCGAGCAGGATAATGAAAAGGCCTATACCTGTCATGATATAGATATAAGAAATATCACCTGTAGGTGTTGGCTCATCTTCAAAATCAGAGTACAAATGAATATCGTTTAAAGGAAAGCTGAAATACTCATAAATACCACCCTCTTTTCTAAATTCCTCTAACGACTTACCTACGAATTGCTGCATGATAGGCGTAACATTTCGAGCCATAATAGGCTCTAACTTTTCATCTACGGCTTTTGGATCACCGTCTGCTCTTAGCACATAGTATGTTAATAAGGTATTGTTTAACCAGTTGTTATTATTCAACCATGGAATTGATCGAATAGACAAAATTACGTCAAATTTGAAATGTGAATCCGGCCTGGAATTTTCCATGACACCTGTTACTTTATATTCGCCCTTATTGTTACCAATATTCAAGATTTGGTCAAGTGCCGCTGTTTCACTACCGAAATATTTAATGGCTAAGTCTGAAGAGAGCACCATTGTATTGGGTTCAACTAGAGCTGTTTTAGGGTTGCCATGCAACACTTTAAAACTGAAAACATTAAAGAAGTTGGAGTCAGCCGCATAAACGTTTTCTTCATTAAAGGCCAGTGAACCATTTCTAAAAATCCACTCTCCCATGTCACGCACTCGCACTGCCTCCTCCACTTCAGGTATTTCATCCATCAAGGCCCGAGCCATTGGCGGGCAGGAATTTGTTGTATAAATTTCCTGTTCCGATAATTTACCATGCAGGTTTACCCGATATATTCTGTCTCCTTTTTTATTGAATTTCTCAAAATTCAACTCATCGTAAATATATAATGAGATGAATAAAGCCCCTGCCATTCCAACAGAAAGACCCAAAATATTGATTATGGAAAAGAACTTTTGTTTTTGAATGTTGCGCATGGCAACTTTGAAATAGTTTTTTAGCATGACCTTGAAAGTGTTGTTGTTATAATACAGTCGTAAGACTGTAACACTTAAGAAAATGTTACAGCCTTACTTCAATTTATTCGTTCCTTAAAGAGTTCACCGGATTTGATGCCGCGGCCCTGTACACTTTAGTGCCTACAGTAAGGGTAGAGATTAGTAAAAACACAAGACCGGACGAAATAAAGACAAATGCACCCAATTCTACATGATAAGCCCAAATGGAACTCATTAAACCGCCAATCATAAAGTAACTAATTGCAGAGCTGATTACGATAGCTATAAGCATGATAATAAAAAACTGCTTATTCAGTTTTAGAACTACACTTTTTACAGAAGCTCCCAGCACTTTACGTACGGCCACTTCTTTTAGCTTTTTAAGTATATGCAACGAAACAAGTGTAAATAATCCTGAAACCGAAAGTATCGTTGCCACCAAACCCAAAAAGGTAAACATAGTAACGATGTTCTTATTCACCATATTGGCGTTGGTAATTTCTATATTAATGTACTCTCCTGTGTATAGCCTATCAGGGAATATTTCTTTCCATTTTGCCTCTAAGTATTCATTCACTTCAACTACTTCAGATGGCCTTGTATTAACAGTTAAAAATCTGTAATCATCCTTTGCAGACATTCTTAAAATCATTGGCTCAAGCGGATTCCATAATGAGCGGGTATAAACATCGTCAATCACACCTACCACAAATAATTGAACGGAATCTGCCCAAACCAATCGTTTGCCGATAGGGTTATCCCATTTAAATCGTTTCACTAATTCTTTTGTGACAAGAATTGACTCTTTAATATCTGTTTCACTATCCTTCATAAAATTTCTACCCTCTGTTAGTCTGATATTCATAGTTTCGAGATAATTCTCATCAACTTTCAATATATCAACCTCCTCCTGAAGTTCTTCAAATCTTATTGGGTCATTTCTATAAGCTTCAAATAATTGATCTTGCGATCCGGTAGTGGAGACAATTCTTCCATCATTGGCAACTGCATTTTTATAAACTTCATATTCGTCATAGTTATCAAATGCTACGTGTATGATGCCATCACCCTCATAGCCCATATCAAACTCTTTTTGATACTTGGCATTTTGTATAAATGAAATACTGGCAATAATGGCCAAAAGAGCAATGATCAATTGACCGGTAAGCAACACTTTGGTAAATGGGCTTGTGCCTCCAAATTTTTGAGTGCCTTTTAAAATGGTAACCGGTTCAAATTTACTGATGTAAAATGCAGGATAGCTACCAGCTAATAAACCGGTTAGTACAAGCATACCTACTAAAAACCCAAATAATCCTACATTTTCTGAATAGACTAATTGCAAATCAAACTCCCATAACTGGGCATAAGCTGGCACAAGCAACTCGGCTATAATGACTCCAAGAATTAATGAAGCAAAACATAACACGAGGCTTTCCAACATAAATTGTCTTATGAGTTGAAGCCTAATACCACCCATCACTTTTCTTAGTCCAATCTCTTTCAATCGGGAGCCGGCCATAGCAATACTAGTGTTAGTAAAATTGAAGCAAGCCAATAAAAGTAAGAGACCCGCCATAATTGCAGGAGCAATCACCGCCATGGGATGCATTGCCTGATATGTCCATCCACTAATATTATCTGAAGAAGCTCTTGATGCCATACCCACCAAAGGGTCTAAATAAAAATTAGTAATCTGAAAATCTTCCCTGGCTTCATTTTGAAGCTCGATATATTCGTTTAATTGATTTTCAATAGCCGGAATTCTTGATTTATCATTTAAAAGGGCAAAAGTTGTGGTCCATCGTGCCCAGTCATCTCTTTTTCTCTCAGGATCTGTGAGGTAATAATTTTCGAAAGAAGCAAATGCCTCCACGCCACCAAAACTTGAGTTTTGTGGTTTCTTTTTGAAGATACCAGCTACTTTATAGTCTCGCACTCCGCTATCTAAAACTTGTGTAACTACTTTGCCCAACGGATCTTCATCTCCAAAATACTTTTGAGCTAACTCATCACTGATTACAATATTGGCATTTTCAGAGATATCCAATTGACCCTGAGCTCGTTGGAAGGTAAAAATTTCGAAAAATGAAGGTTCAGTAAAAACGATGTTCGTATTAAACAGTTCATCTTCTATTCTGAACTTTTCATTAGGATTGATGTAGTTGGCCACTTTATCAAAATCAGAAACGTTTTCTGCAGCAAGGGCACCAAGTGGCCTTGGAATTATTCCATGTTTGGTAATTCTGCCTTGAAAATTTCTGAGACTATTGAGCCTGTAGATATTTTCTTTGTTGGTATGCTCAACATCAAAGCTGGCATCATAATCATAATTGAGGTATGCCACAATACAGCAAGCTATAGATACAGCCAAACCAAGCACATTAATGGTAACGAATGTCTTCTTCTTCCAAAGACTCCGAAAAGCGAGTTTTAGGTAATTCTTAATCATGGGTTGTTGTTTTGAGTTTTTGACCTTTTTTATTAGATGCAATTTCTAAAAAAAGGTTGCACCTAAAGTGAAATTTTGTTGCAAGTTACCTTGCATTGCATAGTACCTTACGGTAAAAAATCCCGATAGGTTACATCGGGATTTAGTTTTATTAACAGTACAATTAAATATGAAACTGCTCTTTGATGTTTTCAGTTACCACTTTACCATCGAATAAGTTGATCACTCTGTGTGCATAATTTGCATCGTAAGGTGAGTGAGTAACCATGATAATCGTAGTTCCTTCCTCATTCAATTCAGCCAAAAGCTTCATTACTTCTTCACCATTGGCTGAATCAAGGTTACCAGTAGGCTCATCGGCCAATATTACTCTTGGCTTGGCAACAATAGCTCTGGCAATTGCTACCCTTTGCTGCTGACCACCAGAAAGTTGTTGAGGGAAATGGTTTCTTCTGTGCATGATGTTCATGCGCTCTAAAACCTCTTCTACTCTTTGCTTTCTTTCGGCAGAAGGTACTTTCAAGTAAAGTAATGGTAATTCAACATTTTCGAATACTGTTAGCTCGTCAATTAAGTTAAAGCTCTGGAAAACGAATCCAATTGAACCTTTTCTTAACTGAGCTCTTTGTCTTTCAGAATAACCTGATACTTCGTGCTCACCAAAGTGATATTCGCCATCTGTTGGGTTATCCAACAATCCGAGAATGTTTAATAATGTTGACTTTCCACATCCAGATGGTCCCATTATCGCTACAAACTCCCCTTCTTTTATCTCAATGTTTATACTGTTAAGCGCTGTTGTTTCTACCTCATCGGTAGTGTAAACCTTTTGTAAGTTTTTGATTTTAATCATTTCAGTAATGTTTAGTTCTTGTTTATCCCGATACCCATCGGGATGACCTTTATTTATTGTAATACGAGTACCTCGTTATCTCCAAAGTTGTCGTACGATGAAGTAATTACTCTTTCTCCCGGATCTAACCCATCCAATACTTCAAAGTGTTCTGTATTCTTTCTTCCTAACCTTATATCCCTCTTCTCAGCTTTTGCACCAGAATCATCTACCACAAATACCCAGTTACCACCTGTATCTTTGTAGAAACCACCTACTGGCAGCAGCAATTCTTCTGAAGACTGACCTAACTCAATTCTTAATCTTAACGACTGGCCTCTTCTAATTCCTTCAGGGGCTTCTCCCAAGAATTGCATATCTACCTGGAATCTACCGTTATTAATATTAGGATAAATATAAGTAATCTCTAATTCATAGTCTCCACCAGCAAAACTGGTTGTAGCCTTTAATCCGGTAGATATTCTTGGCAAATAAAGTTCGTCAATCTGAGCACTTACTTTATAACTGCCCACTTTGTCCACCTGGCCTACTCTTTGTCCCGGATTTACGGTTTGCCCTTCATACATCTGAGGAGCAGTTAGCAATCCATCTATTGGTGATTTAATTGTTAGGTTATCCAAAATCTGAGCAACACCCGTTAGACTAGTCATCATACGTCTTTCTGACTCGTTTAGTTGTACCAATTGTCTTACACGAGATAATGAATCACTCTTGTAACTCTTGTAGGTAATCTCTTTTCTTTTGAGGTTATACTCGTAATTCGCCTTTGTTTGTTCAAAATCCTGCTTAGAGATAAGCTCTTTTTCGTAGAGCGACTTTTGACGCCTGTATTGAGGCTCCAATATTTCAAGTTGGTTCTCAATTAAAGCTAATGTCTGCTGTTGTTGTAGGTCATTTTGTTCCAGTTGCAGACGTGTCTGTCTTAAACGGTTAATACTCTCATTCAAAGAAGCTTCCTGACTTAATACACTTAATTCCCTGTTCAAGTTCGAGAGTTCCATAATAACATCACCCTTTTTTAGCATGGCTCCGCTTTCCTTATAAACTTTCTTTATTTGACCGCCTTCGATAGCATCAAGGTAAAAAGTTACACTTGGTTCTACCGTTCCGGTTTGAGGAATGAATTCTTGAAATACTCCTCTCTTTACTTCAGCGATCGTAATTTTTTCTTTTTCAACATTTAATTTCGATCTCCTGTCAGCAAATAGTAGTTGGTAAGCAACAAATACAACTAATAGTGTTGCACCTCCAATTGTAGAGATTCGCTTTACCGTCCATTTTTTCTTTTTAATTTTCTTATCCATGCAGTTTGTAGTCGCGTGTTTTATGTGGTTAGGGGAATGCCAACAAGTGTGCCAAACGTGTTTTTATCGATAATCGGGCATTTTCGAACATCCCAGAGTCCGATACCGTTCATTGATGAACGAAACTGTCCGTATGCGAACATTTCAGAAAAGTTCTCGTATACTTGCCTAATCTCATTAGCAACAATATGTACCACTCAATCCGTTTTTTGGGCTTCTACTTTCTTTTAGAGCCTTTTAAGAACAATTCGGTATCAACTTTGATATTGAGCGAGTACATACCTATAAAACTCAACTATGTCTGAAAAAAATACGAAATCAGGGAAAATTCTGATTGTAGATGATAACGAGGATTTACTGAAAGCTGCCAAAATATTTTTAAAAAGGCATTTTGCCCTGGTTGATCTGGAGAAAAATCCTGAAGCCATACCTTCGCTCATTAATAATGAAAATTACGATGTGATCCTTTTGGATATGAATTTCACTAAGGATGTGAGTAGTGGCAAAGAGGGGTATTATTGGTTGGAGCAAATTTTAGAAATGGACCCTTCTGCTGTAGTGGTGTTAATCACAGCGTATGGAGATGTTCAAATGGCTGTTAAGGCCATTAAGGCCGGGGCTACAGATTTTGTTTTAAAGCCCTGGGAAAATGAAAAACTTCTTGCCACTTTATATTCTGCCATGCGCCTTCGCGAATCAAAGCTGGAAGTTGAGGATTTAAGATCGAAGCAAAAAGAAATCAACCTTCAGATAAACAATAAGTATGATAACATAATCGGCCAAAGCCCAGCAATTCGAAAAACATTTGAGACGATTGATCGTGTTGCAGTAACGGACGCCAATGTCTTGATTCTTGGAGAAAACGGAACAGGTAAAGAAATGGTAGCACGCGCCATTCATAATAATTCACCCAGAAGAGATAAAGTTTTTGTAAATGTTGATTTAGGCTCTGTCAGTGAAACCCTTTTTGAAAGTGAGTTATTTGGTCATAAAAAAGGCGCTTTTACAGATGCAAAAGAAGATCGGGCTGGTAGGTTTGAAATTGCCAATGGTGGAACGCTCTTCCTTGATGAAATTGGTAATTTAAGTATGCCATTACAGGCTAAACTTTTAGCGGTACTTCAAAATAGAAAGGTGAGTCGTGTAGGTTCCAATAAGGAAATCAACATTGATATCAGGCTTTTATGCGCCACTAACATGCCACTTTACGACATGGTGAAAGAGAATAAGTTCAGGCAAGACTTACTTTACAGAATCAATACGATTGAAATTGAACTGCCTTCTCTGAGAAATAGGTTAGAAGACATTCCTTTGTTGGCCAATCATTTCCTAGATCATTATAACAAAAAGTACTCTAAAAATGTGAGTAAAATTAGTGAAGGCGCCCTTTCCAGGATGCAAAAGCATCATTGGCCGGGTAATGTTCGTGAACTCCAACACTCACTTGAAAGAGCTGTGATTATGAGTAACTCTCAAGTGCTTCAACCTGAAGATTTCAATTTCACTAATCAGGGACAACAAACTAACAATGATGCTGAAAATGTGATGCTCGATCAATTTAAACTAGAGGAAGTAGAAAAAATACTGATCAGGAAAGTACTAAAGAAGTATAATGGCAATATAACCCAGGCTGCTTCTGAGCTTGGACTTACGCGGTCATCACTCTACAGAAGATTGGAGAAGTATGGTCTTTAATGACTTTCGGTTTCGTACACTCTCACGAGTAATTCTTTTAGGGCTTACCATGGCGGTAACCATTTTATGCGCCATGATACCCGATATGTATGTGACTGCTGCTGTTTTAGGTCTGGTGGTTGTTTTTCAGCTCGCTGAACTTTTCAGATTTATTTCAAATACCAATAGAAAACTTACCCGCTTTTTAGAGTCAGTAAAATATTCTGATTTTGTATCAGGCTTTTCAGCCGATGATAGCCTGGGCAAGAGTTTTAAAGAATTAAACCTGGCATTTAACCAAGTGTTGGAAGCGTTTAGAAAAGCCCGAAGTGAAAAAGAAGAGCACCTCCTCTATTTGAATACCATCGTAGAGCATGTTAGCACCGGACTCATTTCTTTTGATTTAGAGGGTAACGTGGAACTCATCAACGCAACAGCTAAAAAGTTTCTGAAAATTGACACCCTTAGGAATATTGAAGAGTTGATCGAGACACAATCGAGGCTCTATAAGGTACTTTTCGATCTGCCCACAGGTAAGAGTGAGTTATTCAGGCTGGAAGGTGAAATTCAGTTATCAGTAACAGCCACAGAAATTGTATTACGAGGCAAAAAAGTAAAGCTGGTTGCGCTTCAAAATATTCAGCCTGAACTTCAGAAGAAAGAATTAGAAGCATGGCAGAATCTTACCAAAGTATTACGCCATGAAATTATGAATTCCATCACTCCTATTGCATCACTTACCTCCACTTTAAAGGATGTTTTAATAGAAGATTTGGTGCGGAAAGGAGATTTATATCATTTAAATGAAGATGCTGTAGACGATTTACACGATGGCATTGAAACCATCGAAGGCCGAAGTAAAGGGCTAATAAAATTCATTAATGCCTATCGCGATTACACTTCAATACCGCTTCCTAAAATTCAGCCAATTCATGCAGATGCGTTGATAGAACATTTGCTTCAACTGCTAAAAGCAGAGCTAAGAAAGGCAAATGTTACGATTGAAACAGCCATTGTGTCAAAAGAAATAATTATAAATGGTGATGAAGAGTTAATTGAACAGGTGCTTATTAATATCGTAAAGAATGCTATTGAGGCCATGGAAGGCATCAAAAACCCCCGAATAATAATTTCTGTAAGTTATAATGACTCTAATAATCCTAAAATTATAGTTTCAGATAATGGTTCTGGCATTGCTCGGGAAGCTCTGGAGCAGATATTTATACCTTTTTACACTACTAAACCTACTGGCAGTGGTATTGGCCTAAGTTTATCACGACAAATAATGCAGCTGCATAACGGCACACTCACTGTTGATTCCGAGCTAGGCCATGGTACTGCCTTTTCACTGAATTTCTAATCACTTGTTTTTCACCTTGAGATAAGGCTTCCATTCATCGCAAAACATACCTGAAAAATCGCGTAGGAATAACACATAGGAGGGTTTAAACGGCTTAATTTTCAATGGCATGTCTGCATTTTCAGGTGTATTATCGCCCTTTTTAGCATTACATTTTTTACAGGCTGTAACCAAATTAGCCCAAACAGATTTGCCTCCTTTCGAACGGGGAATAACGTGATCTAAGGTTAAGTCTTTCGACTGCCCACAATATTGGCATTGAAAATTATCCCTTCTAAAAATATTCTGGCGAGTTAACGATACTCCCTTGTATGGTACATTCACATACTTGTTGAGCCTAATGACGGCTGGCATTGGAAAAGATTGAGTAATCGATCTTAGCTTATAACCATTGGCAGGCTGTACGAGCTCAGATTTTCTCAGGTAATTTAATAAAAAGGCTCTCTGAACTGTACATACAGATATCGGGCTATAATCCTGATTTAGTACTAATACCTTTCCATTCATCCGTTTAAGATACCCCGTAAAGGTGGGGTATGCAAGAAACGTTTAAGGCTACACGGTTATTTTACAATTTGATAATTCTCCTTATAGCATGTAACTGATGTGTATTTTGGTGGCTTTCAGCATGGATAATTCCCTCTTGTGTAAATGAATCAATTCTTACTTTGCCTGAGGCATGAATGATTTCGTTTTCACTTATAAGTACTCCCACATGAACAATCTTACCCTCTTTATTTACAAAGAAAGGTACATCTCCAGCCTGCCTGTTCTCAAATTCAACTTGCTCACCTTTTACGGCCTGATCTTTAGAATCCCTGGGTAGTTTGAACCCGCACATTCTAAAAATGATCTGCGTAAAGCCAGAGCAATCGATTCCAAATGGAGTGCGGCCTCCCCACAAGTAAGGCGCATTTAAATATTTCTTTGCAGTCTGAATTAAGAACTCTACGTCTCGTTTAGAGCTAAGGCTCTTTGCCTCACCGTTAAAGGCTAGCTGCTCTTCTACCTTAAAAATTTCATTGGTTGAAATGGGCAAAACACTGCCCATTACAATATTGGTTTGGTGCTTATTGAATAGAATGGTGGCCGATAAATCAGTACAAATTTTATAATCGGAATGATTTATTTGATCAAAATATTCGTTGGAAATAGCATGATGCTGTTTGGCATCTATCCAACCCTCGTAACCATCAAAGAACATCTTTATTCTGCACCACTTTTTATTATCAGAAATGTCGGTAATGGTGTAGTGATCCCCAAAAAGTAGTTGGGTTACCATTTCTGCGGCATCCTTCGGCTCTGAGCGAACCGGAATAATGCTTAACCTTGCTATACCTTTATCGCCTATCTCCATTTTTAAAACTTCATTCTGTCCATCTCACGTTTCACATCTCGCTCTTTGATGCTATCTCGCTTATCGTGCAACTTTTTGCCTTTTCCTAATGCAATTTCCATTTTAGCCAAACCACGGTCATTAATAAATAGTCTAATTGGTATGATAGTTAAGCCTTTTTCATTCAGCTTACTTTCCAGCTTGCTCAGTTCTTGCTTTCTAAGCAACAATTTCCTTTCTCTATCTTCGGAATGATTATAAAATGACCCTTGAGCATAAGGTGCTATGTGAACATTTTTCACAAACAGTTCTCCATCCTTAAAATAACAATAGCCGTCTTGCAGATTCACCTTCCCTTCCCTGATTGACTTTATCTCAGTGCCTTTCAGCACCATGCCGGCCAAATATTTATCTATAAACTCATACTCGAACTTTGCCCGTTTATTTTTTATGTTGATATCGTTGGCAAACCGCCCCTTCTCTTTCTTAGTCATTGCCTTCAAATTTAGAGAAAATCTTTTCGATCACGTCCTTTTTTAGCACCTTCTGTCCTGTATTTCCTTTAGCAATTACCCGATCATTTACTCTTGCTATA
>NZ_JAVJUY010000093.1:0-7232 GCF_040220315.1 Fulvivirga sp. | reverse complement strand
CCCTAATTATTTATATATAAATGATGGAACGGGTGCATACCTGGAAAGTGCACAGAATTATGGTGTTGATGATGTTGGCTGTGGTTTGGCAATAGCTACCACAGATATAAACAACGATGGTATTATGGATATTTATATTGCCAATGATTTTGGCGAATGGATAGTGCCCAATACTGCATATATAAATAATTTTCCCAATAAGAATTTTACTAATGTATCATTACCAATGAATTTAAATGTTGGTGTATATGGTATGGGTATAGCAGTTGGTGATATTGATAATGATCTTGACAATGATTTTTATATCACAAATTTGGGCAGAAACGTTTTATTGAAGAATAATTCTCTGGACGGTTATCAAGATGTTTCTTCCATTTCAAATGTTGAAAATGATTTTAACAATCAAGGACAGCGCCTGACAAGTTGGGGTGCTTTATTTCTGGATATGGATAACGATAGTGATTTGGATTTGTTTGTGTCTAATGGTTATGTCCCAGCCGCACCTTTTTTAAATGTTGCACTAAGTGATCCTAATAAGTTTTTCATAAATGATGGCGATGGCGTATTTACAGACATATCTTCTGATAATCAAGAGTCTTCTGAATTTTTTAATCGAGGTGCAATATATGGAGACTATGATAATGATGGGGATTTAGATATATTTACTGTTTCCGTAGATGGTAGGGTGAATAGCTCTTCCCATTCCTTATTTTACACAAATCAGCTTTCTAATTCCAAAAACTGGATTGAAATTCTTCTTGAAGGCGAAGAAATTAATAGGGATGCCTTAGGATCCAAAGTTACAGTATATAGTGATCAAGGGATTTTTATGAGAGAAAATTATGGAGGGGGAACATTTGGCTCTCAAAATTCTAAGATTCTACATTTTGGTTTAAATAATTCTTCTTCCATAGAAAAAGTGGTTGTAAGGTGGAGCCATAACAACACCCAAATATTTACAAATTTACCTCTTAACCAAAGAATTTATTTAAAAGAAAATAACAATAATTTTAAAATTGTGGGCTGTATGGATACATCTAATCCATACTATAATAAGTTGGCCACTTACAATATGGGTTGTTTTGTGGAGAGTAAATTTGGATGTACAGATTTAGATGCGATTAATTATAACCCAAATGCTATTTATGATGACGGAGATTGTATGTATAACGTAACAGTTTCAAACGAAGCGGATAGTGAGTTATCGGATAACATTTTCGCATACCCTAATACATTCAACAATGAACTATTTGTAAGTTTTCTTGAACTGGACAAACACTATGATATTTGCATTTATGATATGAAAGGGGATGTAATTTATACTATAGAATCTAATGGTAAAAAGTCAATTAGAATTGACACTTCTGATTACCGAAGTGGGGTTTATATTCTCAGAATAAATAGTCAAGAAAACGCAAAGCCATCTAGAATCATCAAATTGATAAAAAATTAAGAATATAATATTAAAATGAAATATATCATTGTATTCATAACATTTATTAGCATTAAATCAATCGGTTTTGCACAATTAAAAGAAGTAAGTTTTGAAGTTGGAATTGAACATCTTCACAATACACCAATAGAAATGGGAGGCGGTATTGTATGGTTTGATTACAACAATGATGGGTTTATTGATTTGTACATTACTGATGCAGCTTATCATGACAAATTATTTGAAAATTTCGGTGATGGTACTTTTTTTGATGTATCAGCAAAAAGCAATATTCAAAAGTTAACTAAAGATTATTATTCGTTTGGTGTGGTTGCAGGAGATATAAATAATGACGGTTGTGATGATCTTTTTATTCCCACATATAACAAAGATGAACATAACTTACTTTTATTAAATAATTGTGATGGAACATTCTCTGATATCTCTGAAAGCGCTGGAATAATAGACAAATCAGGAAGTTCAGGAGCTGTTTTTATTGATTTTAATATGGATGGTTTGCTTGATATATATGTTTTAAACTACATCGACAACTTTCAATTTATAAAGGATGAAAATGACATTATAATTGATATTGACAGATCATGTCTCCCCAACTTTTTTTATGTAAATCAGGGAAATAATGTGTTTGTAGAACAAGCTGAATTATATGAAATTGATGACCTAGGGTGTGGTTTGGCAGCATTGGCCACTGATTATGATAATGATGGAGATCAAGATATTTACGTTGTCAATGATCATGGCATGTTTGTAGTCCCTAATACCATGTTTAGAAATAATTTTCCTGATGATAGTTTTACTAATGTATCAGAAAATGTTGGATTAGATGCAGCTATGTATGGAATGGGTATAGCTGTAGGTGATTATAATGGAAACGGAATTGAAAGTTATTATATGTCTAATATTGGTAATAATATAATGCTCAGCAGTGATGATGGGATAAGCTATTTTGACAATGCTTCTGAGCTGGCTATAGAAAATGGCTATTATGAAAATGATACAAGCGTAACTAGCTGGGGCACTTTTTTTATAGATTATGACAATGACACCGATTTAGACTTATTTGTGATTAATGGCTACATACCTACCGGGTATTTCGGAATTACCACCACGTTGAATGATAAGAACAAAATGTTTAAAAATGAGGGCAATGGAACATTTGTCGATGTTTCTTTGGAGTATGGAATAGATAACGCATGGATTGGTCGTGGAGGTGCTTATGCAGATTATGACCGCAATGGAACTTTGGACTTTTTTATTGTAAACACCAGCTCAGAAAATATTGGCCATTCCTTATTTTACAAAAATGATTTTACTGACAACAACTGGGTCGAGTTTAATCTTGAGGGCAGTGAGTATATCAATAGAAATGCATTTGGGAGTTTTGTAACGGTTTACTCAGGTGAGACTACGATGAGGCGAGAAGTGTCAAGTGGCGGATCTCATGCCTCTCAACATTCTCTGATTTTGCATTACGGATTAGCGTCTAATGATAATATAGATTCTGTGAAAGTTAATTGGCCAAATGGTGAGATCGACCGTTTTTATAATGTGCTCCCGAACAATATTTATTATTTAAAAAAAGATTCGCATATTTTAGAAATTGAGGGCTGCACAGATCCTGAGTCACTCAACTATAATCCAAATGCTACGCGTTCAACAGCTTGTCTAAAGACCAAAGTTATTGGATGTACTGATCCAGCAGCAACTAATTTTAACGTAGCGGCCAATTTTGACGATGGAAGCTGCAACTACAAAAAGGAGGATCAGGTAGTTGTAAGTACAATTGATGAGCATATTGAAAAAATTGACCTTCATCCGAATCCGATTGATGATTATTTAAGCATTAAAGATGCATCTCAGCACATTAGACCAAAATCAATATTTATTCACAACACTAAAGGCGAAATTATTTACGAAAATGAGTCATGGACAACAGATCAAATTATAATTAATACCTCACAATTCACTAGTGGATTATTTGTTATTAAAGTTTTGGACTTGTCTATAAATCAATTTATATATTCTGGTAAGATTTTGAAATTGAATTAATGGCTCTAGATGCTATCAATAAAGTGGGTAATGCTATGTTGATATAATGTGTCAAACTTTAAAAAAAACTCAAATTTTAATTTTTTACTGAGTTGACTTAATCAATGTTTTCCTTTTTTGAGCAATAATTGATCAGTGTTGTAATTATCATAAGATATAATTATACGATTTTAAATTTTTACTATCAGCCGGTCTCAACTTTTATGCAATCTTATTGGGAACTCCGTTTCTCACTGTTTAATTTAGAGGATTAACTTTATACATAATGAAAATAAAATATACCACCGCAATTCTTTTCTTATTAATTGGATCAGTTGTTTATTTTGCAACTGATCATTCAGATAACAACATTGTAGAACGTAACCACTATGAGGAGCAGTTAGAGAAGCTTCAATCATTAAGAGAAAAAGGAATTACAAATTTTGAGTCACTTCCTAAGAGAGACAGACCAGATTTGGCATATATCCAGGATTTTGAAATGACGATGGATCCTAAATTAGGTTATCCACCTGTTCAAAGACAACTTAAAGCATTTAACGAAGTGCAAACCATTTTATCAAGAAAAAAAGATGAAATGGCAGCAATTGCAGGAGTTCAATGGGTAGAACGTGGCCCAAACAATGTAGCCGGACGAACAAGATCATTAATGTTTGACCCCAACGATGCTGAGAGTAAAAAAGTTTGGGCTGGTGCGATAGGTGGTGGTCTATGGTATAACAATGATATTACCGACCCTACTGGGATGTGGACCGCAGTAGATGATTTAATGGCAAATTTGGCCATAAGTACGTTGACATATGATCCAATTAACACTGATGTTTTTTATATGGGTACAGGTTTAGGGTATACAAGTGATATTCAAGGATTAGGTATTTGGAAAACAGAAGACGGTGGTGACACATGGAATCAATTGGCCAGCACAGATAATAGCAGCTTTTATTTTGTTCAAAAGATAAAAGTTACAGATCAATCTACTGTAATAGCATCGACCTTAGAAGGAATTTACAGATCTGTAGATGGTGGTAATAATTGGGATAGGGTAATAGACGGCAGGTTTGGTGACATTGAAATTGCATCTAATGGAATGATAATTGCAACACAAGGTGTAAATTCTAGTGGTGCAATATTCAAGTCAACGGATGATGGATTGAATTGGACTAACATAACGCCTCCGGGTGTATCCTCTACGAGAATTGAGACTGCAATAGCACCTTCAAATCCCAATGTTATTTATGCGGTAGCCGATGGTGCAGCGGGTAATCAGGACGTTTCTTGGTTTAAAAAATCATCTGATGCAGGTGCTAATTGGGAGGATTTAACAATTCCCTTATACTTAGAACAAGACTGCTCAGTTGGCACAAGTCATTTTACACGCGGGCAAGCATTTTTTGATTTAATATTAGCCGTACATCCGAATAATGCTTCTATAGTAATAGCTGGAGGTATAGATTTGCATAAATCATCTGATGGCGGAATGAGCTGGCAGCCCGTATCTTATTGGACTGGATCTTTTTGTGATGATTATGTTCATGCCGATCAGCATGAGATTACATTTAGACCAGGTTACCCTAATGAAGCAATTTTTGGTAGCGATGGTGGAGTATCTTATTCTGCCAATGTTGGAAATTCCAATAATCCTGAGTTTGATGATAGAAACAATGGATATAATGTAACTACATTCTATTCCGTTGCTATGGAAAACGAAGTTGGTTCTAATTACCTTCTAGCTGGAGCACAGGACAATGGTACGCAACGATTTAATAGAGCAGGTGTAGGTTCAACAACGGAAGCCACTGGTGGTGATGGTGGATTTTGTTTTATAGATCAGGATGATTCGAACTATCAGATAACAAGTTTTGTATTTAATTCTTATAGATGGTCTTCAGACGGAGGTAAAACATTTACTTCAATTTCAGACGATCAAAATAGAGGCAGATTTATTAATCCATCAGAATATGATAGCGAAACTGATATCCTATATGGAGCAGGGGGTGTTGATGAGCTTACTCGAATAACCAATATTTCATCAGATCCATCTTCTTTGCAAGCAATTGATCTTGATCTTTCAGGAAGGCAAATTACAACAATTAAGGCTTCGCCTTATACTTCAAATAGACTCTTCGTTGGTGTAAGAGTTAATGGTGGAGAGGGTCTTATCTTTTTAATTGATAATGCTAATTCAGATACACCTGACATAACAGAAATTACAGGAAATTTTGAAGATGATCCAGGAGGTTGGGTCTCTAGTATTGACGTTGGCGCATCTGACGATCAATTACTTGTCACTTTCTCTAACTATGGGGTATCATCTGTTTATGAAACTACAAATGGAGGAAATGATTGGGTTAATAAGGAAGATAATTTACCTGACATACCTGTAAGATGGGGTATTTATAATCCTCAAAATTATGATGAAGTAATGTTAGCAACTGAAATAGGAGTTTGGTCAACAAATTCATTTTCTGGAACTCCTGGTTGGGAACCTACTAATTCTGGTTTAGCAAACGTAAGATGCGATATGTTAAAGTACAGGGAATCAGATGGTATTGTTTCTGTTGCTACATATGGACGTGGCGTGTTTACAACAAACATTTTTGCCAAAGAAGCCAACGCGGACTTTCAAACTGAACAAATAGTTGCTTACGAAGGCGTCCCTGTGCAATTTTTCGATCACTCTTTACTGCCAAATGATGATTGGTCATGGGATTTCGGAGATGGAAATCTTTCTAGTGATCAAAATCCTTCTCATGCATACAATGCACCTGGACAATATACAGTTTCTTTGTCGGTTGACGGAGGAGCAAGTATCGAAGAAAAAGTTAATTACGTAACTGTCTTACCTTTAAAATCCACCCCATATCTTTTGGCTGATGGGGGCGATTTTGAATCTAACCCTGATGATTTTACATCAAAATCTTTACTAAACGGGATTAATCATTGGGAAAGAGGTACTCCAGGTAACAGATTAACAACTGTTAATTCTGGGGCGAACACTTGGAAAACCGGGCTAACAACTGACATCGTGGACGAAGGGTTTGACTATGCATGTGCTCTTTATACACCTGCATTTGATATGTCAGATAATACAAAAGAATATAAATTATCCTTTTATAAGAGTATGGAAAACGGCTATTGTAACTTGCCTCATGCTTTGCAAGTGCAATATAGTATAGATGGAGGTGTTAATTGGTTTACACTAGGTACATCTCAAGGGGAGTTAGAAGGTACTAACTGGTATAACCGAGGTGATAATACAGGATGTTCAATTGAGCAATCTGTGTTCTTCAATAAAGTCGGTTGGAACGCTACAAGATTAACAACCAACAACGGAGCAACCGATAATACAGTTGATAATGAAATTACACAATATCTATTAAATAATTTGGCTGGTCAGCCGAACGTTTCTTTCAGATTTGTAAGCTCAGTAAATACAGGTTCTGGCAATGACAATGAGGGTAGTGTATATGACAGAGATGGCTTCATGATTGATGATTTTGAGATAATTGTATCAGAAGCAAGTGCAGAATTTACTGCAAATCAAACCATTGTATCTATAGACCAACAAGTACAATTTTCTTACTTATCTAATGGGGCACAATCTTTTGCATGGGACTTTGGCGATGGCACCACGTCAGATGTAGAGAATCCGACCCACTCATATAGCAACCCTGGTATTTATACTGTTAGTTTGGAAATAGTGAACAATGTGGAGACATTGGTGAATACTAAA
>NZ_JAVJUY010000092.1:0-38571 GCF_040220315.1 Fulvivirga sp. | reverse complement strand
CGATGACCTGGCTGCATTTGTTATCAAAAAACTGATTGAGCGTAACCCCTCTTTGGATACAAAGCTTATCGAAGACGTTATTTTTGGTGCAGCCAATCAGGCAGGTGAAGACAATAGAAACGTAGCGCGTATGGCTGGTTTGATGGCAGGATTACCCATTGAAACAGGTGGGGTTACGGTTAACAGACTTTGTGCATCGGGGCTTCAGTCCATAATGGATGCTTCAAGAGCAACTATGCTAGGCGAGGGTACAGCTTATATTGCTGGTGGAGTAGAAAGCATGACACGTGCACCTTTTGTAACTGGCAAATCTGAATCTGCTTATGGTAGGACTATGGAAACGTATGATACTTCCATCGGCTGGCGATTTATCAATCCAAAACTAGCCAAGATGCATTACCCTTATGCCATGGGAGAAACGGCTGAAAATGTGGCTGAGCGATGGAAAATAACCAGAGAGCAACAAGATGAGTTTTCCCACAATACACAAGTTAAATACCAGGCTGCGCATAAAGCAGGAAAATTCAAAAATGAAATTGAAGCCTATACCATTTCTCAAAGAAAAGGTGACGATATTATTTTCGATAAAGACGAACATCCAAGGCTATCATCAGTAGATAAGCTTGCCACTCTTAAACCAGCATTTAAAGAAGGTGGAACTGTAACTGCCGGTAATTCTTCTGGAATAAATGACGGTGCCGCGGCTTCGTTGATAGTAAATGAAGATGCCTTGAAAGAGTTTAACCTCAAGCCGATTGCACGTGTGGTTTCAATGGCCATCGCAGGAGTTTCACCAGATATTATGGGAGTTGGTCCCGTGCCAGCCACACAAAAAGCTTTGAAAAGAGCTGGGCTATCAGTGAATGATTTAGATGTGATTGAGTTGAATGAAGCTTTTGCTGCACAGTCTATTGCCTGCATGAATGACCTCGGGCTTGACCCGGATAAAGTAAATGTAAATGGTGGTTCCATTGCCATTGGTCACCCCCTTGGAGCCAGCGGAACAAGAATTACCGCCACTTTACTGCATGAAATGCAAAAGAGAGAAAGTGCTAAATATGGCTTGGCGACTATGTGCATTGGGGTGGGACAAGGAGCTGCAGTGATATTCGAAAAGTTATAATGCGCTACTTTTTTGAGATAGCATATAACGGCACTACTTTTCATGGTTGGCAAAGGCAAAAAAATGCTAAATCCGTTCAGCAAGAGGTAGAAGAAGCACTTTCTAAAGTACTTCAAAGCGAAGTCTCTATCACTGGCAGTGGACGCACAGACACAGGAGTGCATTGCCTTCAACAGTTTTTTCATTTAGAAAGTGATGAAGCGCTTACAGAAAAGCTGTCTTTTACACTTAATAAGATGCTAGGTCCGGACATAGCCATTAATAATATGTTTCAAGTGATTGAGGAAGGGCACGCTCGTTTTAGTGCATTGTCCCGAAAGTATGAATATCGGATCACCACCAAAAAAGATCCATTTCAAAAAGATTTTAAGTATTTCCTCAATAGGCCGCTAAACATCCAAACTATGAACGATGCTGCTGCGTTACTTATCGGGAAGCAAGATTTTGAATCGTTTAGCAAAGTAAAAACCGAAGTGAACAACTTTTTCTGTGACATTACCGAAGCGGAGTGGAAGGTTAATGGAACTGACTTGGTTTTTCATATCAGAGCGAATAGGTTTCTAAGAGGAATGGTTAGGGCTATTGTAGGAACTTTGTTAGATGTTGGGTTTGGAAAAATAGCTCCTGAGGAGGTGAAAAACATTATCATTGCTAAAAATCGAAAACAGGCTGGGTCAGCGGCTCCGGCACATGGATTATTTTTAACGGAGGTCACGTATCCTCCAGAAATTGTGAAGAAATAGATTGGAAAAAGAGCAGGAAACCAGTGGGAATATAGTCGACTTCAAAGTACTGAAGCGGTTAATGCAATTTGTAAAACCCTACAAGCTGCAGTTTTATCTTTTAATCTTTCTTACCATCTCACTAGGTATTCTCGCGCCCCTTCGCCCATGGGTAATTCAACTTACTTTAGATAATGAAGTGGCTGTTGGTGATTATGATGGGCTTATTAATATGGTCATCTTATTAGTTGGGTTACTCATATTTCAATCCATTGTACAGTATGCACACACCTTCATGTCGGGTTGGCTTGGCCAGCATATTATCAGAGATATTCGAATTAGACTTTATAAGCATTTAGTGAGCTTAAGACTGAAGTTTTTTGATCGCACACCTATTGGTCGATTAGTTACCCGCAACGTATCAGATGTAGAAACATTGGCCGATGTTTTTAGTGAAGGCTTGGCTGCAATGGTTGGCGATTTACTTCAGTTGATATTCATTTTAGGTTTAATGATTTACACGGATTGGAGATTAGCTCTTGTCAGTTTGTCTACGCTTCCATTACTCATAATTAGTACTTATGTGTTCAAAGAAAAAATTAAAGTGGCCTTTAACGATGTACGTAATGCCGTTTCTAATCTCAACAGTTTCGTTCAGGAGCATATTACGGGCATGAGTATCGTGCAGATTTTTGGTAGTGAAAAGAGGGAGTATAAAAAATTTACTGAGATTAACAGAGAGCACCGCAGAGCCAACCTAAAATCAGTTTTATATTATTCCATTTATTTTCCGGTGGCAGAAATAATAAGTGCCGCTGGTATTGGGCTTTTAGTGTGGTATGGAGCTAAAGGCGTCATCCATCAGGAGGAAACAGGTATTACATTAGGTATGCTTATTGCATTTATCATGTACATTCAGATGTTCTTCCGACCCATTCGGTTAATTGCCGATAGGTTTAACACACTTCAGTTAGGTATAGTGAGTTCTTCCAGAATAATGAAATTGCTGGATAACGAAGAACATATTCCAAATAATGGAACTCATATTCCGGATCATATTGAGGGTGAAGTAGATTTTGATAAAGTTTGGTTTGCTTACAACGATAATGAATATGTTTTAAAAGACATATCATTAAAAGTAAACCCGGGAGAAACTGTGGCGCTGGTAGGTGCTACAGGTGCCGGAAAATCGTCCATCATAAATCTGCTAAATCGCTTTTACGATATTAACAGAGGCTCTATCAAAGTAGATGGAAGAGACATCCAGGAATATGATCTAGATGCCCTGCGCTCCAATATAGGTGTGGTTTTGCAGGATGTGTTTCTATACTCAGATACCATCAGGCATAATATTACCCTTGGCAATCCCAATATCGGTGATGAAGAAATTATGCGGGCAGCCGAATTAGTTGGTGCTAAAAAATTCATTGAACGATTACCAGGTGGATTGAACTACAATGTGATGGAACGTGGTTCAACGTTGTCTGTGGGTCAGCGGCAGCTGATTTCCTTCGTGCGAGCCATGGTATACAACCCTAAAATCCTTGTACTGGATGAGGCCACATCATCTGTAGATACAGAAACCGAAGAAATGATTCAAAAGGCCATAGATAAAATGATGAAAGGCCGCACTGCCATTGTTATTGCGCACAGACTTTCTACCATTCAACAAGCCGATAACATTATAGTGCTTGATAAAGGAGAAATCAAAGAAAGTGGCTCCCATGAAGAATTACTCAATCAGGGTGGTTTTTACACTCAGCTTCACAATATGCAGTACAAAGAAATTGTTTAGCACTTGTCGATTTATTTAATCAATTTCGCTGAATTATTTAATTGTGGCTAATTTAGTTGGCTAATGTTCAGATTAACCAAGTGCATAGTAATCGTTTTTCTCCTGATTCTGGTAGCTGACGAAGCTTTTGCCCAGAAAAGGAAAAGGCCAACTGCTACCTCGCACCATAGGGGTAGATTTAAACCTATCAACATCAGTCGTGCGAAAGCCAGTGTTGTTTGCCCAGTGTTCGAGGATAGTCAATATCCCTATCACGGTATCGGAATAAAAGTAGGAGATCCTTTCGCGCTAACCTATAAATTCTATGCCAACAAAAACTTTAGTGTTGTTATTGATGGTGGTAAAACAGCCAGTGGCTTGTATAGCAAGTATTACAGGGAAAATTTCGATACCATCACTCAGCCGGATACTTTACTACAAGATCAGAGTGTTGAGTATCTGGGTCATGTAGTTGATAAAGACCTCGTTTTTGAAGGTAAGCTTTTATACCAACGTGATGCTTCAAAGCTTCTGAAAGGTTTACAATGGTATGTGGGGGCAGGTGTACAATATCGTGACACAGAAATTCAGTATGAGTATTTGGTAGAAGTCTCTTTTGATAGAACTGAAATAGATACATTCGATGAAGCATTCACATCGCTAGGACCAACAGCGGTAATTGGTATTGAATACTCCTACTTCACCATTCCTATAGCTGCTTTTATGGAAATCGAATGGTATACTGATGTGGTAAATGATCCGGGATGGCAACGGTTTCAAGGGGGGGTAGGACTTAGATTGGTTTTTTAAATGGTAAAAAAATTATTACTCATTGTTACTCTTATTTTAGTAATTACCATAATTATTTACTCTTTTTTGGGCGGTTATAGCAAAGTTGAATTTGAGCTTCTTACTGATGATTTAACAATTTATGGGTCACCCTATCAAGGAAGCGTGGAAAGTCAGGAGTTAGACAGTATTATTTCTCATTTCCAACAATTATCAAAATCATCTGAAAGTAAGTTTACAGTGGTTGATTACTTCACAGATTCTGAAGACTCAATCAGTCAGTTTATTGGCATTACTTCGGCTGCTAATTTTAAAATTCCTTCTATTGAAATGAAGGAAGTAACTATGCTCAAGGCTAAAATTACTGCACATCCTATTGTTATGCCTTTGCCTGAAGAGGTCAAAGATGCTGCACAAAAATTTGCTGCAGCGAATGACTATCGCCTGGATGAATTTTCTATTGAAATATATTCTGAAAGTGGAGAATTGATTGTCTTCTTTCCTGTTAAGGCTAAATAATCTATTGCTCTAAAGATTCTTCTGCAGACATCTGCTTCTCATATAATTCTTTATACGAGCCGTTGATTGACATCAACTCATCATGAGTGCCTTTTTCAACAATTTTCCCATCATCAAGCACAACAATTTTATCTGCCAGTTTTGCCGAAGAAACACGGTGCGAGATAATAATGGTAGTTCTGCCTTTCATAATCTTCTTCATACTGTTAAGTATGGTATTCTCCGTTTTCATATCAACAGCCGAAAGTGCGTCATCTAGCATCAGAATTTTAGGGTTTCGAGCAACGGCCCTTGCTATAGACACCCGTTGCTTTTGGCCTCCACTTAACGTAATTCCACGCTCACCAACTCGTGTATTAAACCCACTAGGGAAATCCATAATGTTGTCATAAACGTCAGCATCTTTGGCTGCTTTTATCACCGTCTCTTCGTTTGATTCATCACTGCCAAAAGCAATATTATTAAAAAGGGTATCTGAGAATAAAAACACATCCTGCGGTACGTAACCTATCTGGCTTCGTAAGCCAACCACATCATATTTTTCAATGCCCTGCTCATCTATTTTAACTTCACCAGAAGTGGCATCATACATGCGACTAATCAAATTTGCTATCGTACTCTTACCCGATCCTGTTGTACCAATAATGGCTAAAGATTCACCAGGGTTTACACTAAAAGATATTTCTTTTAATGCCTCAATGCCTGAATCAGGATATACAAAACCCACGCGCTTGAATTCTATCTTACCTTCTAACTCTTTTACAAATCCTTCTGTGGAAACAATATCATTTTTTGTCTTTAAAAATTCATTCACCCTCTTTTGAGAAGCAGCAGCACGTTGAATAATACTACTTACCCACCCTAGAGAAGTTACCGGCCAAGTGAGTAAATTCACATAAATAATAAATTCAGCAATGTTTCCGAAGGTCAAGGTGCCTTCAATCACCTGAACGCTACCCGCATAAATAGTTAAAATGGTGCTGAGCCCTATCAATGCCATAATCAAAGGGAAAAACAATGCCTGAACCCTGGTCAAGTCGAGCGATTTCTCTTTATAATCATTACTTTCTTTGGCAAACTTGTTAATCGAATCATTCTCGCGAGTAAATGATTTCAACACTCGAATGCCTGAAAATGCTTCCTGGACATACGTAGATAATCCACTCTGGCTAATTTGAATTTCTTCAGACCGTTTATTAATGATGTTGTTCACATAATAAATACTTACAGAAAGAATGGGCAATGGTATGAGTGCATACAATGTTAATTCTACGTTGATAGAAAACATGTAGGGGATAAGCATCGCAAAAAGCGTTATTAGACTTAACCCATACATAATAGATGGGCCTAAATACATTCTCACTTTGCTTACATCTTCAGAGATTCTATTCATTAAATCCCCCGTGTTATTTCTTCTGTAAAAGCTAAGTGGCAATGATTGATAGTGAGAATAAATTTCATTCTTCAAATCATACTCCACCAGGCGCGACATCACAATAATGGTCTGCCTTACCATGAACAAAAACGCCCCGCGCAAAAGAGCCATTAACAATATTATCCCTCCATAAATAAGAATGCTCAAAGCAAAGGTTTCATACATGCTCTGCTGCAATTCCAAGTTTTGGAATGACTTATAAATGAGAATATTATCTGCTACAAGATCTAACGCATATCTTACCAATTGTGCAGGTATAATTTGGAAGATGTTGGATATAATAATAAACAAAACACCAAGTGCCAGGTGGTATTTATATTTCCACAGATATTTATTTAGATAACTGAGTTCTTTCATAGAAAGCTTTCAAATACAACGCACTGATTGACGAATGGTTGTTTCAATCGTTTGCTTTGATTGAATTATTATAAAAAAGGATTAATTTTGCGCCACAATTTTCATGAGGCTATCTCTTTTGATCGGCTCAAAACTACAACAAACAACTAATTAGCACATTATGATGGATGTAAAAGAAATGGAAAAGGTAGAGGGAGGATTTCTGTTTTCAGAAGTCTCTAAGTTAGGTCATGAGCAGGTAGTATTCTGTTATGATGAGCCTACCGGTTTAAAAGCCATTATTGGAATTCATAACACCGTTCTAGGGCCGGCATGTGGCGGTACCAGAATGTGGAACTACACCAATGAACAGGAAGCTATAACCGATGTTTTACGTCTGTCAAGAGGCATGACTTACAAATCAGCCATTTCAGGATTGAATTTTGGCGGTGGTAAGGCAGTAATTATTGGCGATGCCACAACCATGAAAACCGAAGGGTTTTTAAGAAGGTTTGGAAAATTTGTTCAAAGCTTAGGTGGTAAATACATTACTGCGGAAGACGTGAACATGAAAACCCGTGATATGGAAATCATCGGGATGGAGACAAAATATGTAACCGGACTTCCGGAAGTTCGCGGTGGTGGTGGAGACCCCTCTCCTGTTACTGCTTATGGAACATACCTGGGCATGAAAGCTACTGCCAAAAAAGTATTTGGTTCTGATAGCCTGACAGGCAAAAAAGTGGCTGTTCAAGGCGTTGGCCAGGTGGGTATGTACCTAGTGGAGCATCTGGCAAAAGAAAATGCCAAATTATATATCACAGATATTTCTGAGGCTAAACTAAAAACTATCTCAGAAAAGTTTGGTGCCACAGTAGTTGGAATGGATGAAGTGTATGATTTAAATGTTGACATCTACGCACCATGTGCATTGGGAGCTACTATTAATGATGATACTATTGAAAGGCTAAAATGCCAAATGATTGCCGGTGCAGCCAATAATCAATTAGCTGATGAAAAAAAACACGGCTACATGTTAGTTGATAAAGGCATTACTTACGCACCAGATTTCTTAATTAATGCAGGTGGTATCATTAACGTTTACGAAGAATATTTAGGCAATTACAATAGAGAAAGTGCTTATCTGCAAGCAGAAAATATTTACAATACGTGTTTAAACATCTTTGATGTTGCTGAAAGCGAAAATATATCTACTCAGGATGCGGCAATTAAGCTGGCTGAAAAGAGAATTTCAGATATCGGTAACGTTAGATTGCCGAGATAAAATTAAATACCCTAATTTTGCGGTCTTGAAAGTGGTGGCTTCTTGCCACCGCTTTTGTTAGAAACAAAAAGGTTTTTAATTCAATACTGTAAATGCTCAATAGACGCACATTACGCATCAAGGCGATGCAAACACTTTTTGCTTATAAGCAAAGCCAGGAAGCCAACTATGCCCTTTCCCTGGATTTTATTGCTGAAACGTTCTCTCCCGATTTAAATTCTATGGAGGTGCAGGATAAGGAGCAGTTAAAAAAAGACAAAACAGAGGCCTCAAAAGTTTTCAAATCGCTCTTCGAAGAAAAAACTTATCAGGCCAAACCTGATAATAAAGTAGAATCTGTGGTTGAAGAAGCCATCAGGGATTACCATAGCAGAAACCTGAAGGATCAGAAGCACTTTAACAAAACCATGATACAAGAGGCTGAAAAAATAGTAGACCGCTACATTCTCATTTTGTTGTTATTAGTGGAATTCGCAGACCTTGCAGAAAAAGATCATAAACTAGATCAAACAACCTTTGTTAAAAATTTGTTAATCAAAGCCATAAGGTTCAATAAGTCTGTTGAAACACTTAGCTTGAGGAGGAATTTAAATTGGTCTAATGAGACTGATCATTTAAGGCAGTGGTTTAAAGATATTTTAAAAACTGACGAAAAATATAAAGAGTATGTGAAGCTGGAAAACGCGTCTTTTAAAGATGATCAGGAAATAGTGCTTCATATTGCTAAAAATATCGTTTTCAAAAATGAGCTAATCGAAGGCTTTATGGAAGAAAGTGATATTAACTGGGATGAGGACAGAGCCATTATAAAAAGCCTGGTAACCAAAACCCTAAAGTCAATCCCCGAAGGAGATGTGAATGAAGAATTTGAACTTCAAGAACTTTCTTACAACTGGGAAGATGACAAAACGTTCTTTCAGAAGCTGTTTGAAGAGAGTATAAAAGTAGAGGAAGCATATAACTCACTTATAGCGGAAAAGACTAAAAATTGGGACATTGAACGAATTGCTGCCACCGATAAAGTAATTATCGAAATGGCCATTGCAGAAATGATCAATTTCCCCAGTATTCCTGTTAAAGTGACAATTAATGAATATATTGAGGTGGCTAAAAGGTATAGCACTCCTAAAAGTAAAGTTTTTATTAACGGTGTTCTAGATGTAATAGCTACCGAACTTGAAAAAAGAGGAGTGATACGAAAAAGCGGCCGTGGATTAATAGACAATAAATGAGAAAACTATGAGCAAGAAATCAGGAAACACTTTTATGGCTTTTCTTCTTGGAGCAGCAACAGGTGCTATCGTAGGAATACTATACGCTCCAGATAAAGGGTCAAATACCAGAGACAAATTATCTTATCGATTAGATAAGTATAAAATTATGCTTGAAGATTTGTTAGATGATCTGGTGAATCATAAAGATGGCCCCTTAAGCGAAGCAAAAACTCATGGCGAAAAGGTTGTGAACGATGCAAAAGAAAAAGCTGAAAGATTATTGGAAGATGTGGATGAATTAATCAGCCATATCAAAGGTGGTGAAAAGGATAAAAGTTAAAAATCTTTAGATTAAAAGTTAAAACCTAAATTACAATTAAAATGAACAGAGTTATGAAATCTGCACTGGCAATAGGCTTATTAGCTTTTGTTTTAGGTGCATGCGGTAGCGATAAAGACGCGGAAAAAAGAATCGCTGAATTAGAAAGCAAATTAGAGAAGCTTGAATCTAACAAGCCGGGCGCTGCAACTCCGGCACAGCCGGAAGAAAAGCCTGAAGGGCCACTTCCTACTTTTGAATTTGCTGAAGAAGAGTATGATTTTGGTACAATTAATGAAGGCGATGTTGTTGAGCATACGTTTACATTCACTAACACTGGTGAAGCTCCTTTGATTATCCAGAGTGCCAAAGGTTCTTGTGGATGTACTGTGCCGACCTGGCCTAAAGAGCCAATTCCGGTAGGAGGAACAGGCGAAATTGTTGCAAAATTTGACAGTAAAGGTAAGCCCAATGTTCAAAATAAAACGGTGACAATTACTGCTAATACATGGCCTAAAAATTCTACGTTAAGAATTAAAGCGATGGTTACTCCGGCTGCTAAAGAAGAGACACCTACAGCAGAATAATTAGCTTAGATTAAATACTTTATATTTGCACATCCCAACTTCTTATCGAGGTTGGGATGTGTTGTTTTTATTAACTTATTTTACTTAAAACTTATACATACTAATGGTAAATTCTATTTTACTTCAGGCTACAGAGGGCAGTGGGCTTTCTTCACTCATTTTATTTGGCGGTATTGCCATCGTATTTTACTTCTTCATGATCAGGCCTCAGCAAAAGAAGCAAAAACAACAAAAGAAATTTATTGAAGAAATTAAGAGAGGTGATAATGTTGTGACAATTGGCGGTATTCATGGCAAAGTATTGTCAACAGACGAGACAACAATAGTTTTGGAAGTAGATAAAGGTGTGAAAATAACTTTTAATCGTACTGCCATATCAATGGATTCATCCAGCTCGTTAGTAGAAGGCGAAAACAAATAATGTTCAATAAAATCAAAGCGATACTACCCTCTTTAAGTCCAGAAAGGATAAAGAATCTTCGGGTAATATCGCTTTGCGTTTTGGCAGCAGGAACGTTCTGGTTTTTAAATGCATTAAACGATTCGTACTCCACCACCTTCAGGTATCCCATTACATTTGTTTATGACAACGATAAATACATAGCCATTAATGAACCCCCTTCTGATGTACAGATTAACATTAGCGGTGTTGGATGGAATTTGTTTCGAAACAACTTGGGTATAAAAACCACCCCCGTTACTATTCGCCTGGATAACCCTACTGAAGTAAAAAAGCTACCTGGATCAAGTTTATTAGGAACCATCACCGATCAGCTGGCAGAGTTTGATGTAAATTTTGTGCTTACAGATACACTTTATCTTAATATCGATAAAAGAATTAGTAAGCGGTTTTCCTTAAAAGTTGACAGCGGTTCGTTGCAGTTATCGGATAATTTTTGGGTGACAAGCCCAATTATTTCTACTCCCGATTCAATAACACTTCAGGGTCCTGCATCACTACTTAATAAAATGCCTGAACCACTTTTAGTGAAAGTGCCCCAAGATGATATTGATGAGAATTTCAATGAAGAAATACCTGTTGAAATTGAGCATAACAGGCTGATCTCCAGAAATCCACCTACAATGGGTATAGCCTTTAGCGTAGAGGAATATCAGGAGATAACTAAGGACATTCCAATATCACCTGTAAATTTTCCTGTTGACAGCTCCAAATATTTGCAATCTCCTACTGTGCCTTTAAAGTATAGAGTGAGTATAAGTAAAGAACCTGAAATATCATTGTCAGATTTTAAAGTAAAGGCCGATCTTAAGCTGATGAATCCTAAAGATTCGCTTACTTCTTTACAATTATTATCCTTCCCTAGCTTTATTAGAGACGTGAAGCTAGAACGAGATTCGGCCAAGGTAGTTTTTAATGAAAGATAATCTACTTAAAGTTGGAATTACTGGTGGAATTGGTTCCGGTAAAAGCCTGATTTGCAAAGTCTTCTCAAAATTTAATGTGCCCATTTACGATGCCGATTCACGCGCCAAATGGCTCAACAATAATGATCCTAATATCCAAAAGGAAATCATTAAAATTTTTGGCGAAGATTCGTACATAAATGGCTCGCTTAATCGTAACCATATTTCCAACATTGTATTTAATGATGAGTCAAAACTGGTTTTGTTAAATAGCATTATCCACCCTGCCGTTGGCCGTGATTTTAAGCAATGGTGCAAACAACAGGATAGTCCCTATATTTTAAAAGAAGCGGCTTTAATGTTTGAGTCCGGGTCTTACAAGGCTTTGGATAAAGTTATTGCCGTTAGTGCTCCAAAAGAGCTACGGATTCAACGAGTTCTAAAACGCGACCCTTTCAGGTCTAAAGCACAAATTGAATCCATCATAAGCAAACAATTGAGCGAAGAAGTACGACTAGAACGTGCCGACTACATTATTAAGAATAATGAAAAGGAATTAGTTATACCGCAAGTATTGAAACTCCATGAACAATTACTTGCCCTAACAAATCACTAAAATCTGATCAGGTAAAATTTCTACCTTCACTTCCTTAAATTTTCCTATCGGCTCACCATCGATTTGCAGGTGCTCTGGTTGCTCCCCTTTTACAATAATTTTTTGAGTGCTTACAATTTTCACAAATGGCGAATAATTCAGCCTACCAACAAAAAATAAAAAGGTTAACCTAAAAAAGGCATACCAGGGATAAGGTTTAAATATGCATACTTCAAACTTCTTATCCCCAAGCTCCCCAATTGGATTCACAATCGCTCCGGTTCCGTATTTTTTAGCATTAGCAAAAACAACCATTTCAGCCTTATATTGAAAAAAGTCGTTTTCAAAGTCAAATGAATAATGAATGGCCTTTTTGGTGAAAAGTGTTTGAAAAAAGTGTTTGAAGTACGAGGTCATCCCTCTGCTATCATCGCTCTCAAACCTTCTAATTAGTTGCGCATTTAAACCTATATCACTCAAATGAATGCATAAGTGCTCATCATTTACTTTTAACACATCTACCTGCCGGGCTTTGGGTTCCTTAAAAAGTTTGAGTGATGCTTCAATGTCTTCAGGGATTTCTAATTCAGTTGCTAAACCATTGGCCGAGCCTAATGGAATAATGCCCAGTTGTATATCCTTACCAAGAATACATTTAACAACGAGATTAACGGTGCCATCACCACCACAAGCCACGGCAATCTCCGGAACTACTTTCTTAATTTCATTATTCAAGTTATTCTCATCATCATCGCCTGTTGTTTCATAAAATGAAATATCAAATGAATCAAGAATTTCAATAATATCATTTTTCAAATTAGCCTTGTCGGTATCTCCGGCAATCGGATTTATTACAAACAGTATTTTTCGCATAGAATTAATAATCCTAAATTAAGGTTTATTGAGATCAAGAAGAAAACAAGCTATTAAAACACCTGTTTCATTTATAACCCGATGGATTAGAAAGATTTTGGGCGTACTTAGCCCACCGGCCATTCTTGCCTACAAAGGCTATAGCAACGGCAAGCAGGTTTATGTCCAAGGTCACGTACTTTTCGATCGTGCGCTGAAAGAAAGCCAGGCTGGAGATAAGAAAAGAAAAAATTTTCTAGCCATGATTAGTCGATACCTGGGCAAAAGTATTGCCAACATAGAGGTAGAAATAAGCTTTTATGATATTAGACAGAAAGCCATAACTGATGAACAAGGTATGTTCAAGAGCTCATTTAATATAACGGAAGTGAAGGATGGCTGGCATCCGATTCGTTTCCGTGTGGCTGGTGGTCTGGCATACAATGAGGAAATTGCATCATCTAGCGAAGTACTCGTTGCAAATAGTTCAAGTGAATACATTATAGTTTCAGATATTGATGACACTGTGCTGGTGAGTCACGCCACTAAGGTTTTGAGAAAACTCAGACTTATTCTGCTTAAAAATTCCAAAACACGGTTGCCTTTTAATGGTGTTGCAAGGCTCTATGAAGCGCTTCAGCTGGGCAAGAATAAGGCAACTAATAATCCTTTGTTTTATGTGAGTAGCAGTGAATGGAATTTATATGACTTTCTGGAAGATTTTTTTGAGGTTAGAGGAATTCCTAAAGGGCCAATGAAGCTACAGGAGTTGAAAACCAGTTTATGGAAGATTATCTTTTCTGGAGGTGGCACCCATAATCACAAAAAAGAAAGTATTGCACATTTGCTCATTACCTTCCCTAATCAAAAATTTATTCTTATTGGTGATAGCGGACAAAAAGATGCAGAAATCTATACATCAATTGCCAAAGAATATCCCGGTAGAATTGAGTTCATTTATATCCGTGATGTGAACAAAACAAAGAAAAATAAGAAAATAAGCTCAGCGACAGCCGGGTTGAGTGAAACTGAATTAGTGATTGTTAAAGATTCGTATGAGGCTGCCGAGCATGCGTATCAAAACAATCTGATAGCTCATCAAATAAAAAAGGACTAGCTAAACGCCAGTCCTTCATTTGAGATTTACTTTTGGTTAGAAGTTAAAAACCTCTGCTTTTCCGTTAATTATTACCTTGAAATAACCATCAGAGGGCAACTGTTCGAGGTTATACAATTGTGCAAAATTGTTTGTGAAAGACTCCTTTTGCTCATAAAGTAATCTCGACTCTTCATCATATATTTTCACTTTTGCGACTTGCTCACCTTGCGCTGCAATAGATAATTTATAAAGTTTTTCGTTGATATTTTTCAACTCATCAAACCTTACATAGTGCGTGTTCTTTTTCTGCAAGTCTTTATGAGCAACATCAAATTCCATGATTCCAGAATCATCTAAAACAACAAACTTATAGTCACCTTCCGGTAAGTTTTCAAAGTTATAAGGTCGAGTAAATCCCTTTACAGCACTTATCTTCTCTTTATAAAGTACTTCACCCTTTCTATCAACAATTTTTACGTTCACATTTCGCTCATCATCGGCCAAGTAAAATAATTTAAACACCTTTTCATTTTTTACCACCTCAATTTTCGAGGACCTTGTTGCTTTTTTCTCGCCCGTTCCGGCAAATGCCGTAATACTCAAAACTATTAAGAGTACTAACAATTCAATTTTTGCTGCTTTCATGTTGTTATTGGTTTTATCTTTTTGTTCGGCACAAATTTCAGCAGCATTTCCATCAAACCAGTTAAGCCTAAATCAAAGCATTATTATTAGTTTAAGTAATAAAATAGTGATTTAGAATTGGGTTGTTAAGTAATCGTAAAGTTTCCTGTTTTTTTCAGGCAGAAGAAAATTTGGTGATCTATAGAAAGTAGTTAGTAGAAACCAGCTCGCTGAGAAAAAGGCGTTTAAAAGGCCGTTTAATGGAGAAAAATATTAGAACTCTCTACTTTATTATGTAATTGTGAAAGCGCTTTAAGTCAGTTAATAGGATGTTAAGGTTTACGCCTTTTCTTCCACTTCATCCAGCTTTTCTACCCAGAAATTATTGAAGCCCTCACCAATAATTAAGGTGATCATATTTAATTGAAGTAGTTCAAGGATAGCTAGAAAGTTGAAGATCACAGCTATTTTATTGGCATCCTGTTCTATAATTTCGCCAAAAGAAATTTTAGTTCTGTTGGTAAGATTGGCCATGATATAATCTCGCTGGCCACTGATGGTGTATGGGTATTGAATTACTTCATGGCGAGGTTTATTTTTTTCCACTTCATAGCGTTCCATCACATTCTGGAAAACTTTTAAGAGCTTGTATAAATCCAAATCCTGAAGTTCAGATTCTACATTGACAGTTTCTGAAAGATGACGAAGCTCTTTAGCCAAATTACCTCGCTTCTCCTTATCAATCTGGCTAGTTTCCATTTCTTTCAGTTCCTCAAGCACAGATTTGTATTTCTTATATTCCAATAAGTGCTTCACAAGCTCCTCTCTAGGATCAATCTCATTACCCTCTTCATCTAATTGGGGGCGGGGCAGTAACATTTTAGACTTAATGCGCATAAGCGTAGCCGCCACGAGAATAAACTCACTGGCTACCTCAATATTCATTTGCTCCAGGTTGTGTAAATAGTCTAAAAAGTCTTTTGTGATTTTTGAGATGGGAATATCATTAATATCCAGCTCATCCCTTTCAATAAAAAAAAGGAGTAAGTCAAAAGGGCCTTCAAATAGGGGAAGCTTAATTTCGAAACTCACCGGAAATGTTTAATGATTACTGTTTCAAAGATATTACTATCCGTTTAAATTACGATTGCGTTGAACAAAAAAGTGTATTTTTGCCGTTTATTTAGCAATTGCAAAACGAAAATAAAACAGTTACCTTACCTTCTTGTTTAAGGATATACATCAATTACATTAAAAATGCTTATCGAACCCGGAAAGCTTCTTGCCAAAATCAATAGTCCAGATGATCTTAAGAAACTAGATCAAACGCAACTTGTTCAGCTATGTGATGAACTCAGACATTTTATTATCGATAATGTGTCGGTTTATGGCGGCCATTTTGGAGCCAGCTTGGGTGTTGTTGAGCTAACAGTGGCATTACACTATGTTTTTAATACTCCTAAAGATCAATTGGTGTGGGACGTGGGACACCAAGCCTATGGACATAAAATATTAACTGGCAGAAGAGACATCTTTCATACAAACAGAGTGTATAAAGGCATGTCTGGCTTCCCAAAAAGAAAAGAAAGCGAGTACGATACGTTTGGCGTAGGCCATTCTTCCACTTCTATTTCTGCGGCTGTTGGCATGGCAGTGGCATCTAAATACAAAGGTGATGACGAACAACAGCACGTTGCCATTATTGGTGATGGCGCCATGACAGGCGGCTTAGCATTTGAGGGCATGAACCATGCGGGTGTATCAAATAGCAACATTCTAATTGTGTTAAACGATAACTGCATGTCAATAGACCCGAATGTAGGTGCACTAAAGGATTATTTGACAGATATTACCACATCACATACCTATAATAAGGTTAAAGATGAAGTTTGGAATTTACTTGGCAAAATAAGCAAATTTGGGCCAAGTGCCAGAGATGTGGTTGCCAAAGTAGAAAATGGAATAAAGTCGGCTTTATTAAGCCAGAGCAATCTGTTTGAATCACTAAATTTAAGGTATTTTGGACCGGTAGATGGGCATGACATCAACCACTTAGTAAGTGTTCTTGATGACCTGAAGGATATTAAAGGTCCTAAAATCCTGCATTGTGTAACAACAAAAGGAAAAGGCTATGGCCCAGCTGAAAGAGGAAACAAAACCACTTGGCATGCACCGGGCAAGTTTGATAAGGTTACGGGCGAAATACGAAAAAAAGTACACGAAACACCTCAGCCACCTAAATATCAGGATGTTTTCGGACACACACTGGTTGAACTTGCCGAAAAGAACGATAAGATCACCGGGGTTACTCCTGCCATGCCATCTGGTTCTTCTATGAATATAATGATGGATGCCATGCCGGACAGGGCATTTGATGTGGGTATTGCAGAACAACATGCTGTAACATTCTCTGCCGGACAGGCAACTCAAGGGTTAATTCCATTTTGCAATATTTACAGTACGTTTATGCAACGCGCGTTTGATCAGGTAATTCATGATGTCTGTATTCAGGATTTGCCTGTAGTGTTCTGCCTTGACAGAGCCGGGTTTGCAGGTGCAGATGGCCCAACACACCATGGTGCGTACGACATTGCATACATGCGCTGCATCCCTAATATGATCGTTTCGGCTCCTATGGATGAGGCAGAACTTAGAAACTTAATGTACACCGCTCAATTACCGAGAGAAGGAAAGGCATTTACGATTCGCTATCCAAGAGGCCAGGGCGTTATGCCCGAATGGAGAACTCCATTGGAGGAAGTAGAAATTGGCACAGGTAGAAAAATAAAAGATGGCGAAGATGTGGCTATCTTAACTATTGGCCATATCGGAAACTACGCGGTTGAAGCTTGCAATAAACTTGAAAAGGAAGGGTTAGATCCTGCACATTACGATATGCGATTTGTGAAACCATTGGACGAGAAAATGCTTCATGAAGTATTTAAAAAATACAAGAAGATAGTAACGGTAGAAGATGGCTGCCTAATGGGTGGTTTCGGTAGTGCTGTTATAGAATTTATGGCTGAGCACAACTACTCTGCCCAGGTGAAGCGTTTAGGTATCCCAGACGCTATTATTGAACATGGCGAGCAAATCGAGCTTCAAAAAGAATGTGGATTTGATCCAGATGGAATTGCCCAGGCAGTGATTTCAATGACGGAAGGAGTTCTTACAAAGTAGAATGAATATCCACTCTGAGATAATTGGAGAAGGGAATCCCGTTGTATTAATTCATGGTTTTTGTGAAACTTCCTCCATTTGGAAGCCCCTGATAAATAAACTGGCACTAAGCCATCAGGTAATCACCTTAGACCTTCCAGGGTTTGGCAAAAGTCCTTTGCAATCAATCAATTTTAGCATTATGGACATAGCCGAAATGGTTCATGGCTATTTAGAAGAAAAAAACCTTCTAAACAGCGCACTTGTTGGCCATTCTTTAGGTGGTTATGTAACACTTGCCATAGCAGAACGGCACGCTGCGGACTACAAAGGTTTTGGACTATTTCATAGTACCTCTTTCGCAGATGATGATGAAAAGAAAAGATCCAGAAACAAAACCATTGAATTTGTTAAGAAGCGAGGGGTTCAGGTATTTGCTGATTCATTTGTTCAACAACTTTTTTATGTAAAAAATAGGGCTCATCTCGAAAACGAGATAAAAGTAGTGATTAACGCAGCTGCTGAGACTTCAGCAGCTTCACTCATCAGTTATATGGAGGCTATGCGCGACCGCCCCGACCGATCTGAGGTGCTTAAAAGTATAGATCAGCCTACCTTGTTTATTGCCGGAGATCAGGATGGTTCTGTGCCCATTGATAAATCACGAGCGCAATACGGGTTAATGAAAGACGCCACTATTGCTGAATTAAAAGATGTGGCCCATATGGGCATGTATGAAGCAACTCAGAAATGTTTTATTGCTATCAATGAGTTCCTTTCGAAAGTATATCCTTCCGATGATTCTGAAGATGCTGGTACTCTTCCTGATCGAGATTTAAAGAAGAATTTGGGGTGTGGATGAAAATGTTTAAGAATATCTTATTAGCATTGAACTTTACAATATAAAGGTTCTATTAATGCTATTTTCATCAGCAATATTCCTTTTTTGCTTTTTGCCTGTCTGTTTGTTTCTAATATGGGTCGCCAATAAAAAACACCATAATTACATATTATTAGCGGCAAGCTTACTATTCTATTCCTGGGGTGAACCAGTAATGATATTAGTAATGCTTAGTTCGATTATCATTAATTATTTGATTGGTCTAAAATTAATGAGTCATAACCGAGTTTTAGCATTGATTATTGCATTGGTATTTAATCTCGGATTGCTGATTGTATTCAAGTACTCGAACTTTATCGCAGATAACATTAATTACATTTCTGGATTTGAATTACTGAACCTTCCTACAATATTGCTTCCAATAGGTATCTCTTTTTTTACATTTCAAGCACTTTCATATATTATAGATGTTTATAGAAATCAGGTTAGCCCACAGAAAAACTTTTTTGACCTGGCATTATATATATCATTGTTCCCCCAGCTTATTGCTGGGCCAATTGTTAGATATCATGATATTAATGATCAACTCAAGCAAAGGAGTATTACACTGGCCAAGTTCGAAAGTGGCGTTCAACGATTTATTATCGGTTTTGTCAAAAAAATACTTATCGCTGACAATATGGCCTATATTGCTGATACCGTTTTTAATTATGGTAATACTGAATTAGATACAGCGTTAGCCTGGATAGGTATTTTAGCATATACCTTCCAGATTTATTTTGATTTTTCAGGATATTCCGACATGGCTATTGGATTGGGGCGTATGTTAGGTTTTGAGTTTCTTGAAAATTTTAACTACCCATACATAGCTAAATCAGTGAAGGAATTTTGGCGAAGATGGCATATCTCACTTTCTACTTGGTTCAGAGATTATCTTTATATACCACTTGGTGGTAATCGCTCAGGTATAACTCGTACTTATATTAATCTGATTATAGTTTTTCTTTTAACCGGTATTTGGCATGGTGCTAAATGGAATTTTGTGGTTTGGGGCATGTATCACGGATTATTTTTAATCATAGAAAGAGTACTAAAACCAAAAAAAATACTCCCCGTTTTTTCTCATGCCTATTTGCTAATTGTGGTAGTTGTAGGCTGGGTATTTTTTAGAGCTGATACTCTAGCCCACGCTATTAATTACTTAGAAAAATTGTTCATCCCGTCTACTAGCCTTGAATTTCCAAATAATGTTAAATATTTAATTAATAAAGAAGTTGTTATCATTTCAGTTCTTGCAGTTATTTTATCAACTCCAGTAAAGAATAAATTGCAGGACCTTATACAAATGAATTCTGGTAAATGGGGGCCAATATTGAAAACATCGTATTATAGTCTTCTAATAGCCTTATTTCTTATTAGTATTTCTTACATGGCGGCAGACACATACAGCCCTTTCATCTACTTTAGATTCTAATGTTAAAAATTGGACGCTACATATTTTCCTCCCTTTTTATATTGATAGTATTTCTACCTCTAATTGATACTGTTTTTAATATTCTACCAGAAAATAAAAATATAGAAAACCGAACTCTTGCTACTTTATCACTTGATTCGACCGATTTTTCAGAGATTCCCAGAGAATTACAGGAATATTTCAAAGACAATTTTCATGGTAGAAGCTTGTATTTTGACATCAATATGAAGATAAAAAGAAGCTTAAGCTCAAAGCCATTTAAAGACAATAGTCTAGTTGTTGGAAAGGATGGTTGGTATTTTTCCAATTTTCAGCATGTAATTGACGACTATAGAGCCGTTAGGCCTTTTACTGAATCTGAAGTTGTTGAAATTCGAAAATCAATAGAGAAGTGCACTAATGATTTGTCTGAATTGGGTATAAAATACTATTTGTTAATTGTACCAAACAAACACACAATATATCATGACAAACTTCCGGATTATATTAAGAAAATTGGAGCTAAATCTCGATTAGAGCAACTATTGCCTGCATTGCAAGAAGCCGATATTCCTATTGTTGACATTAGAGATGTTATGTTTCAATCAAAAGACTCTACCCTTTATTTTAAAACTGATTCACATTGGAATTTGAATGGATCATTTATTGGTTATCAAGAACTTTTTAAGAAGATTCATAAAGATTTCACTGAACTAACGCCTTTGCAAATATCTGACTTTCATATACGAGGGTATGAGAAAAAAGGTGGAGATATTGTTTCAATGATGGGTATGGAGTATGAAATCAAAGACACTTTCATAGAATACAATCCTATCAATGGATATTTGTTTAAAGAAGCCCCAATCGGAAATTATAAATTGCCTGACCCTAAAATTTTCCACCCAGAAATAACGGTAACTGCATTTGAAGGTGGTAAATCAAAACTAAAGGCTGTTGTTTTTAAAGACTCTTATGCAGGTTATATGCAACAATTTATTAATCAACATTTCCAAAGAACTGTCTACGTTTGGGGACATAACTATCAGCTTAACAAGGAAATTGTTGAAAAAGAAACCCCTGATATTGTCATACAAATAATTGTAGAAAGATATTTATATACGCTTCTAGAAGCTAGTGAAGTAAATGCAAGAGCCGATTAGATCAATATACTTTTTCAAAACCCTTAACCCTTGGTTTGTGTCCACACAAAACAAGATTAGATTGAAAAAACGTCCTTAAACATGTCGCTAAAAGTAGTATACCAAAAAATCTTAGGTTCGACTCGTGAAAACACGAGCCAAGGGTATGAGGGATTTAAAGAAGAATTTGGGGTGTGGTTAATTGCCCTATTTTAAATTAACCTTCACTCACATTTATGCTTATCACCGGAAAATCGGCCTGGAAAACCAAGGTTTCGGTTACCCCTATCAGATAGTGCGCTTTGTAGGCTTTTCTGTGATTAATTAATACTGCCATATCCGCACCTGCTTTTTTGCAATAGCTAAGTATCCCTTTAGCTACATCGTGATCATTTCTAACCTGGATATCTTTATTTGAATTCGTACTTTTCAAAAAGTTACTTATCACAACATCAATCTCTTCTGAGGTTTTAAAATTATGCGGTGTATTAATATAAATTAGATCTAAATGTGCACCTAAGGCTTTTGAAATAGCTTCCATCTTTTTAAAAGGAACCTCAGCCTCTTTATCAAAATTGGAAGCAAAAACTATTCTGTCTAGCTCCTTAAGCGCAAAAGAATCTTTAACAGCAACAACAGGTATTTTTGTGCTTCGCATTATCCGCTGAGTGTTGCTTCCTATAAAAAGGTCGGCTTTATGCGAGGTTCCATGAGAACCAACTACAATCAGATCCACATCATTCTTAGAAAGAAAATGATTGATTTCATCTATAGGATTTCCAAAAGCAAGTGTTTTAGCCACCTTCACAGTATCAAACATTTTATCTGATACGAGCTTTTCCAAAGACATTTTGGCGGACTCAACTTTATGAGAGGATTCTGGGTATTTTTCCTTCATTTCATCCGTCATTTTATCCCAATCTGTTGGAGTATACACAACATGATAGAAATGAAGTTCGGCTCCAGATTTTTTTGCTAATGACAACGCAACCTTGGCTGCATTATTAGCATTAGATGAAAAGTCGGTAGGTACCAAAATGCGTTTCATTGCTCTGTTCTTTTGATGATAACCGAAGTTCCCTCTTTTATTTTTTAGTTAGTATGAGGACTGTCAGTAGATCAAATGATTGAAATCAATAGTTCATAACTTTAATAACCTCAGGTAAACCCCAACCTTGGTTTATGTCCGCAAAAAAAAATACTAGCTTGAAAAAATGATGAAAAGGAACGCTAATTGAAGTATCTAATAAAGAATAACATTTTTGTCTCGTGAAAACACATGCCAAGGCAGGATTTATTCTGAAAACCAAACGATTATAAACTAATCCAAATTTGATTGACTAAAATCACTTTTGTTTATGATACCTTTTCCTTTCAAAATTTTGTTAATCACACCATTAGATTCTATCTTCGCATTGTTTATAATTAATCTAAATAAAAGCGGTGGACATACGAAACGTAGCAGATTTAAGCCCTGGAGAAAGTGGAATAATTAGCGGCTTTATGGATGATGCCTTATCGCTTAAGCTTTTAGAAATGGGTTGCCTTCCTGGTCAACCAATAAAGTTCAATTTTGCTGCTCCTTTAGGTGATCCAATTTGCGTTAGTGTTTCTGGTTACGATCTTTCATTAAGGCTTGACGAGGCAATCACTATTTCAATTCAGTAAGATGGCAATAGGCGATATGAGAAAAATCGCCTTGGTGGGCAATCCTAACTCAGGTAAATCTTCTCTTTTCAATCATCTTACTGGTCTCAATCAGAAAATAGGCAATTTCCCGGGGGTAACTGTTGATAAGAAAACAGGGTTTACTACGCTGCCTAACGGAGAGAAAGTTGAAATAATCGATTTGCCTGGCACATACAGTATATATCCTAATTCAAAGGATGAGCGTATTGTTTTCGATATTCTAGCCAACAAAGCACATAGCCTTCATCCAGATGCTGTTGTGGTAATTGTGGATGCCTCAAACTTCAAACGAAATCTTCTTCTTTTTACTCAAATCCACGATTTAGATATTCCCGTCATCCTGGCCTTGAATATGATGGATATAGTGGAAAAAACAGGATTAAGCATCGATGCTGAAAAACTCAGTAAAGAGTTAGGCGTGCCGGTTTTACCTATGAAAGCACGCTCCGGCAAAGGACTTGATCTTCTGAAAGAAACCATTAGTGGCCTACAGCACAACAAACGCAAGCCTATTTTTGATGCAAAGGCACATGCACCTGAAGCGATAGAAGCTGTAAAAAGCTCTTTCGATATTGACAACGACTATGTTGCTTATCAACTTATTCAACAACATAAAATTAACGATTCAATTGCGGATGAGGATAAGGCAAAGCTTGAAAGCATTGAAGGTAATTTTAAATTTTCGAAGGATGAACTTCGCAGAAAAGAAACATTAGAACGGTACGCTGCTATCAATGAGTTTATCAATGGCTCTGTAAAAGAGAACTTTACCGTACTTCCAAAGCGCATTACTGACACCTTGGATAAAGTTTTTACGCATAAAATCTGGGGTTACGCCATTTTCATAAGTATTCTCTTTTTAATCTTCCAGTCTATTTTTGCCTGGGCGACCATCCCAATGGATTTAATAGATCTGGTATTTTCAGAATTCAGCAGTTGGGTGAGTACTACTTTACCTGATAGTATGCTTACTAACCTACTTGCCGATGGGATAATACCGGGCATTGGTGGCATTGTTATTTTTATACCACAAATAGCCATTCTATTTGCCTTCATTTCAATTTTAGAGGAAACCGGTTATATGTCCAGAGTAGTATTTTTAATGGACAAAATCATGCGAAAAGTGGGACTCAATGGTAAGAGTGTTGTACCTCTTATTTCTGGCGTTGCCTGCGCCATTCCAGCCATTATGGCTACTCGAACCATTGAAAACTGGAAAGAAAGGCTCATTACCATTTTCGTGACTCCTTTTATGAGTTGCTCTGCAAGGCTGCCTGTTTATACCATCCTCATAGCATTAATAATCCCAAATAAATATGTTCTAGGCGTATTCAACTTACAAGGGTTGGCACTTATGGGGCTTTACCTGCTCGGTTTCCTGATGGCCATTATCTCTGCCGGAGTGATGAAACTTATTTTAAAAACAAAGGAGCGCAGTTTTCTGGTAATGGAGTTGCCCACCTACAAAGCGCCCAGATGGGCGAACGTTGGCTTAACGATGGTTGAAAAATCAAAAACTTTTGTGTTTGAAGCCGGTAAAATAATTTTAGCAATTTCTATTATTCTGTGGGTGCTGGCATCTTATGGCCCTGGTGACCATCAGGAAAATGCCAGAAACTATGTATTGGAACAAACAACCGATCAGCTTTCTGAAGAAGAAATAGAGAATAAGGTGCAGTCTTATAAATTGGAGCATTCGTATGCAGGAATTTTTGGTAAAGCAATTGAACCCGCCATCAGACCACTTGGCTATGACTGGAAGATAGGTATTGCTTTGATTACTTCTTTTGCAGCCCGTGAAGTTTTTGTGAGTACAATGGCTACCATTTACAGTATTGGAGATACTGATGAAGAAGCCACTATTAAAAGCAGACTGCGTTTGGAAGTAAATCCCGAAACAGGTAAGGCTAGATATGATTTACCAACAGGCATGTCGCTGTTAGTTTTCTATGTATTTGCCATGCAGTGTATGAGCACCCTTGCAGTGGTTTACAGAGAAACTAAAGGCTGGAAATGGCCCATGCTACAATTAATAATCATGACCGGTATTGCTTATTTATCGGCCTTGTTGGTTTACAACCTTTTGTCATAAAAGGCTGTAAGATTTTCTTAATTTGTTATACTCTTGAGTTTTAAACCTATTGTTCATGCATAATCCTGCAACTATATTTCAAGAGCGCATCAAAAAATTTAGTGCTGAGTATAAATCGCTAAATGCCCGCTATAACTTCATAGCCACCATTAGGGTTTTGATTTTTCTGGCTTTCCTTATCCTGTTTGTTGTATTTGCCAACTATAAATTACCACTAGAATTGGGTATTACTGTAATTCTTTTCCCTTTTGTTTTTGGGCTCATCGTTAAAGCACATCAAAGAATTAAGTTTAGGCGCGAGCATGCCAAATTACTACAATCAATAAATGAGAGTGAGCTTCACATCCTTAATGGAAATCTAAAATCGCAAGATACCGGTTCAGAATATCTGAATAACAAACATCCTTATGCGAATGACTTAGATATATTCGGGTCCAATTCAGTATTTCAGCTACTCAACAGAACCTCCACCAAAGGAGGCAAAGATTTACTTGCCTCCTGGTTGCTCAATAAATCTGACAAACAAACTGTACTTGATAGGCAAACGGCCATTGAAGAACTAAGTGAAAAAATTGATTGGCGCCAGCATTTTCAGGCAAATGGTTTGCATTATGAAATGCAACAGGACAATTCCAATGAACTTCTTTCCTGGATTAAATCTTCGAATGGTTTATCGAATGTTTATAAAATGGTGGCTTTTGTGGTACCCGTTATAACTATTACCTCTATTCTGCTTACTATTTTTACTGACTGGCCTTGGTTTGCTACGGCATTAATAGGTCTCGCCAATGGCATTATATTAAATAGGTTTCAAGCCAGAGTAAAAGACCTAACTGATTCCGTAGCCCAACATATTGGGGTCTTGGGAGCTTATAGTCTGCTTATCAAGCAGGTTGAAAACTCGGCCTTTCAGTCCGCCAAACTACACGTTATAAAAGGATCAATCGACCATGGAGATGATAAGGCATCACAAAGTATTAATGCGCTTTATAAAATATTAGATCAGCTAAACGCACGAAGTAATTTCTTTTACATGATTATAGATTTGGTGCTTCTGTATGATTTGCACATTATCATGCGATCAGAAAAGTGGAAAGCTAAAAATCAGGCAGATGTTGCCAACTGGTTTGATAGCATTTCAGAGCTCGAAGCATTGTGTAGCTTAGCAGGCTTCAGATTTGCCAAACCACATTTTGTGTGGCCAACCATTGCTGATAAAGACTTCTTTATTGAAGCCAAAGAACTCGGGCATCCGCTCATAGCTTCAGATGAACGAATTACGAACAATTATGAGTTAAAAGAAAAAGGAAGTGTTTCAATCATCACAGGCTCTAATATGTCTGGTAAAAGCACATTTTTAAGAACCCTGGGCGTGAATTTAGTACTAGCTCAGATGGGTTCTGTTGTTTGTGCCAAAGAACTAGCATTTTCATTTGTTCAGGTATTTACAAGTATGCGAACCCAGGACAATCTGGAAGAACATGTTTCTTCCTTTTATGCCGAGCTCCAACGTATTCAAATGCTTTTACAATTAGTATCTAAGCCTACCCCTGTACTTTATATGTTGGATGAAATCTTGAAGGGTACTAATTCTCAAGACAGGCACATCGGTGCCAAATCCTTGGCATTGCAACTATCTAAAACCAACAGTTTCGGACTAATTTCTACGCACGACTTAGCACTTGGTGAAATGGCCGTAAAGCATAAAAATATTAGCAATTATAGCTTCAACAGCATTATTGAGAATGACGAAATTATCTTTCCTTACAAGTTAGAAAAAGGCATTTGTCACAGCTTTAATGCAAGTAAACTAATGGAAAAAATTGGTATAGAAATCCATCCGGATCACTAGGAGCTATTCTTTTTTATTACAATTTCACCATCTCTCCCACTTTGGCAGTACCTGTCTGTATTACCCGGTTCTCCTTTTGGGCCTTCTGGTATCCTGCTTAAAACTCTACCTGTGTTCGGGTCTATCGTTACCTGTTCTTCTCCACCTCGGCCTCCATTGCCCGGCCTACCTGCCTTACCACATTGACCACCTTTACTTATTAAGTAAATGGAGTGTTCTCCTTCGCCATTAAAAAGAGGTAAGAAATTTGGCGAATCATAATACAGTTTAATGTTACCTGCATTGGCACCAAAACCAGCCCTTCCACCATCACCTCCATTATCTCCTTTCATTCCAAAGGCCGGGTTTCTTCCTGGTGTCTTCCCATCGCCTCCGTCACCTCCATTGCCTCCATTTGTTTCAATAGTAAAAGATTCCAATTGCTCAAATTTCACAACAAAAGTTATGTCTCTACCCCGCTTGCCCGCTTCACCACTCGTTCCATGCAATGTTAATCCTCGGCCTCTTTTCCCGTTAACACCATTTTCTCCATTGAGATTAAACTTAGTATTCTTGCCCAGAAAAGCGTTTTCTACTTGAACGTAAACATCATTTAAAAACCGAATTTCACTTCCTTCTTTCATGACAAGGCTCTCCAACAAAAGTGAGTCATAGGCATAAGCCAGTGTTTCATTTTTCTCTAAAGTGAGTGAAGACCAGTCCTTCACATCAGAAACCTGAGCGAAGCTGGCCTTCATCAAAAATAATAGTACTGGAAGTGTAGTTAGTTCTTTTATCACAGTGACCGTCTTTTCATTACGTTTCCTGAAATTTTACTATCCTCGATACCATATCTTTCTTTCACTTCTTCATATGAAGGATGAGCCTTTCTTCCTCCGCTCCAAAACTGACCAGGAACAACTACCAGCCTCACAAACCAGTTATCAGTGTCCATAGCCGTCAATAAGTCAAGTTCATAATCTGCATCCAGAAACAATTTTACATCTAAGGTAGTCCAGTCAAAATTATACTGTAAAAGACCATTTTCTGTAATTACAGTTTGTGGTAGCGCTCTCCAAATTTCATTTCCATCTGTATCCACATCCCATAAAAAATAAACAAGAGTTACGTCCGAAATGAGTGCTTCAAAATCATCCGAATAGGGTAAAAATACTTGATAATCCGGCCCGGTAAATGATACATTCTCGTACTCAAAGACGTATGCCTCTTCACCATCAAGGCCGTCAGCACCTTGTGGGCCTCGTGGACCTTGAGGCCCAATCGGTCCTTCATCGCCACCAATGAAACATGAACTGAATGATAACAATAAACCAAGTGCGAGTATTGAAGCTAAAGGTTTCATAACTTTAAATGTTTAGTTCAATGTGAAGTAACCAAACATCAGGCCAAAAAGAATAACGGCCTTCCATTTATTTGTAATTAACTATAATTATTACGTTAGTAAAATGGCAATAGAAAGCGAATTCAGCATACTAAATGAAGTTATTGATCGACTTCAAAATGATTTTCAACACTCATTTACAGTTGAAACAGATTTGGAAGAAGTCTCTGTTATTCTTAATGAAGTAGCTGATAGAATGATGGATAATTATCCCTATTTCGACACTAATTATGCCGGTCAAATGCTCAAGCCTCCTCATCCTGTATCCAGACTGGCTTATATGCTGGCTATGTATTTTAACCCAAACAACCATGCCTTAGATGGTGGCAGGGCCAGCTCTCAAATGGAGAAAGAAGCTGTGGCTAAGATTGCTGAAATGTTTGGTTGGACAGTACATCTAGGTCACCTTACTGGTGGTGGAACAATGGCCAATATGGAGGCTCTTTGGGTTGCAAAAAAAGAACATCCTGATAAAATGGTGGTTGCATCCAATATGGCGCATTATACTCATCAGCGAATTTCAGATGTTTTAGGAATTAAATACCAAAGCATACGAACGGATCAATTAGGGCGGATGAGCGCTCAGGCTCTTGAACAAGTTTTAACTAGTAACGATGTGGGTACAGTGGTGGTAACTCTCGGAACCACTGGAACAGGCTCAATAGATCCGCTGTCAGAAATTTTAGAGCTTCAAAAGAAATATGATTTCAGGATTCATATCGACTCCGCTTACGGTGGCTATTTTGGATTAGCCAATAATCTTAATGATTATGGAGCTCAGCAATATAGCTTAATTCATCAGGCAGATAGCATTGTAATCGACCCCCATAAACACGGACTTCAGCCTTATGGTTGCGGATGTATTTTGTTTAAAGATCCTAAAATGGGGGCACATTATAAACACGATTCGCCTTACACCTATTTCAGCTCGGCAGAGCTACATTTAGGCGAAATTAGCCTGGAGTGCTCACGCCCCGGAGCAGCAGCCGTTGCTTTATGGGCTACTATGCAGTTGTTTCCATTGGAGAAAAACGGTAAGTTTAGTGCTGGACTAGAGAGTTGCATCAAAGCGGCTCGAAAACTAAGCGCATTAATTAAGTCTGATAATCGTTTTCAATTAGTAATGGAACCTGAGCTTGATATTGTTGTTTGGGCTCCAACAGGCAAATCATTAAGTGAGATAAGTAAAGCATCAACCTCTATTTTTGAGAAGGCTGCAGCAGCCGATGTGCATCTGGCGCTTATCAAAATTCCAACAACTCTATTATCTGAAGTTTGGAACGATGTTAAAAAAGATCAGGAATATGTAACCTGCTTACGCAGCTGTCTCATGAAATTCGAGCATTTAGATTGGGTAGATGAGATTTGGCGAGTCATTCAATCCTCAATGCCCTGATTTAAGAATAACCAGTATATTAGCGATCAAACTATTTAGCATGCATAAGATTTGGCAAACCCTTCCATTGCTGGCCACCATATTAATTATTGCCTCGTGCCAGTCTCAAGTTGAACAAGTAAGTACGTTGCCTCCCAATAAATTTGTTGATGATGGTTTGATCAAAATGCATGAACTAATCGATCAGCGAAAGGGTGATTCATTGCTTAGCTATTTGAGACATGCCAATGAAACTTACCGATATGAAGCTGCGCTTGGTTTTGGTTCCATACAGGATGCAGCAGCTATTAATCCTCTTGCCTATACATTGCAAGATAGCTCAGCGAAAGTGAGAAAAGCGGCTGCCTATTCCCTAGGTCAAATTGGTGATTCCTCTGCCATTGAACCAATTGTAGTGGCCCTTGAGACAGAAGATAGTGTGTATGTTAGAAAAGAATTATTGGAATCACTGGGCAAGGTAATCACACAAGACTCGTTAACTCTATTGCAATATTGGCCCTTAAAAACACAGGAAGATAAAGAAGGGTTAGCTTGGGGTCTTTACAGGGCTGGGATTAGAAATGTACATGATGGTATATCTGTAGACATTGCGCTTTCATTGCTTGACAGCAGTAATTCATATCTCACAAGATTAGGCGCTTCACACTTTTTATATCGATCTAGCAATTTAAATTTAAAAGGCAGAACTGCATTTATTCAACGGGCTTCCCTTACTGATGTATCACCAAATGTGCGGATGGCTTGTGCATTAGCTTTAAGAAACGCTATTGAGCCGGCTTCTTTATCGGCACTAAAAAATATAATGGATGACTCTGATTATAGGGTCAGAGTAAATGCGTTAAGGGCGATGGCTTCTTTTAAGCCCGGAGATACACGAGAAATGTATTTCGAAGCACTTCAAGATGAAGATCTCAACGTTCGAATTACTGCAGCCATGAACTTGCACTCAAAGTCGGAAAGTGAAATTACCGAGCAATTGTATGAAGCTGTGGAAAGCGCCAAAAACTGGCGTGTAAAAAGCGTATTACTCGGTGCATTGCTGGAATCAGTTGAGGAAAAACAGCCTGTTTTAGAACAAATTAAGGCTGAATATTCAAAGACTAAGAATCCATATTACAAAGCTGAGCTACTAAGTGCAATTGGCCATACGATTATTGGGAATGAATTTGTAATCACTAAACTATTCTCAGGAAAGCATCCGGCTATAACAACCTCAGCTATTTCAGTACTTGCTCAAATGAGAATGTCGGAAGACTTCCCTAAAGAATTAGAAGCATCTTTTGCTGAAGTATTTAGAGAAGCTATTTTGAGTAAAGATGTTGCTCAAATAAGCATTGCCTCCAACGTAATTTCCATGCCCAACTTAAACTTCAAAGAGGTGTATGGTACCCTCGACTTCCTTTTTATTGCTAAGAAAAGCCTTTCGCTTCCAAAAGATTCAGAGGCCATGTCAAGCCTAAATAATGCCATCGCTTATTTTGAAGGTAATGAGGCATCGCCTTTAAAGAAAGAATATAATAACCCTATCAACTGGGAGTTAGTGAAAACCATCGACAAAAAGTCACAGGCTGAAATTACAACAGAGAAAGGAAAAATTACGGTTGAATTATATGTTGAAGATGCTCCTGGTTCGGTTTCAAATTTTGTTAAGCTGGCGCAGGCTGGTTATTACAATGGCAAAAATTTTCACCGGGTGGTTCCAAACTTTGTAATACAAGGGGGTTGTGCCCGAGGCGATGGGTTTGGCTCTGAAAACTACTCCATCCGATCAGAATTAGCCAACTTAAGATACGAAGAAGGTACCTTAGGCATGGCGTCTTCAGGGAAAGATACCGAAGGCACACAATGGTTTATAACTCACTCTCCAACACCACATTTGGATGGTGGCTACACGATTTTTGCAAAGGTTGTTGATGGTATGGAAGTAGTCCATGCCATTGAAATTGGTGATAAAATAACTCAGATAGATATCAAATAAGCTGCTTAGCAAATATTCAACGCTATTCTCATCATATCGTTAAAAGAAGACTCCCTTTCTTCTGTTGAACATGCCTTCCCCAAGATAATATTATCACTAACAGTTAGTATGCTGCAAGACCTAACACCTGCTGCCGCGGCCATCGTAAACAGAAGTGAAGATTCCATTTCAGCGCACAGCATACCATGATTTATCCATAGTTCCCACCTTTTTGGATCATCTTTAAAATAGAAGTAATCGGTACTAAACAAATACCCTATCCTTACTTTAATATTTTGCTTTTCGGCTTCTTGTATTGCCGCAGTCATCAAACCATAATCCGGAAGGGGAGCAAAATCTAATCCAGAAAAAATAAGCCTGTTCATATTCGAATCTGTTGATGCCCCTTGCGCCACGATAATATCACCTAGTTCAATTTCTTGATTTAAGGCACCACAAGTACCTACTCTAATAATGGTTTTTACACCATATTCGTGAGTTAATTCATGAAGGTAAATAGCTAGAGAGGGCTGACCCATTCCAGTACCTTGCACAGATATTCTTTTGCCGTTATAGCGTCCAGTGAATCCCAACATGTTTCGAACGTTAGAATAACAAAATGCATCTTTTAGGTAAGATTCAGCAATATGTTCAGCCCTCAGAGGATCGCCACAAACCAACACTGTATCCGCTATTTCTCCTTGTTTGGCTCCAATATGAATACTCATAATAACGATTGTTTGCTCAAACTTGAGTCTTTCAACGATAAGATTTCTTGCTAGAAATTAGGGTACGATCTGACAATTATCATCTAAATTCATCCTTGATGCTGATTGCATTGGCTTTTAAACATATTGCACAATAGTTTATATTATCTTTGCCACTAGTAAATGGGCATGATTAACAATCCGAATGGGTAAAAGTATTCAAGAACAAAAGCTGGGAATATTAGGTGGCGGGCAGTTAGGGCGCATGCTGGTGCAGTCGGCTCTAGATTTCAATATTGATATAAAAATTTTGGATCCTGATGAAAATGCGCCTTGTAAAGATATAGTGGGTGAGTTTGAAATAGGAAAGCTGACAGATTTCGAGACCGTGTATAATTTTGGTAAAGACTGCGATGTGGTGAGTATTGAAATTGAAAATGTAAATACAGAGGCATTACAAAAGCTAGCAGATGAAGGCGTTAAAGTTTTTCCGCAACCCCGGGTGATTAATTTGATTAAAGATAAGCGGGTTCAGAAGGAGTTTTACGCTACAAACAATATCCCAACTGCTGATTTCATTCTTGTTGAAAATAAGCAAGACACAGTCAAACATGCATCATTTTTACCGGCAGTAAACAAGTTGGGCAAAGAAGGGTATGATGGGCGTGGTGTTCAGATGATCAGAAAGGTGGATGATCTTGAAATGGCCTTTGATGCTCCCGGGCTTTTAGAAAAATTAATAGATTTTGAAACAGAGTTATCAGTAATAGTTGCCAGAAGTGAGGGTGGCGAAATTACTACATTCCCAGCCGTAGAGATGATTTTCCACCCCGTGGCGAATATGGTCGAATACTTGTTTTCTCCCGCCAATATTGGCGAATCAATTGAAAAAGAGGCACAGAGAATTGCAAAAGAGGTTATTCAAAAGTTAGGTATGGTTGGGCTGTTAGCCGTTGAAATGTTTGTGACCAAAGACGGACAAGTGCTGGTGAATGAAGTAGCCCCAAGACCTCACAATAGTGGTCATCAAACAATTGAAGCTAATTTCACTTCACAGTATGAGCAACATTTACGCTCCATATTCAACTTGCCATTAGGCAATACGGATAACATACTACCTTCCGCTATGGTAAACTTGCTTGGTGAAGAAGGGTACACAGGATTAGCACTTTATGAGGGCCTTGAACAGGTAATGAGTAAAAAGGGAGTTCATGTTCACCTCTATGGGAAGAAATTAACAAAGCCCTTTAGAAAAATGGGGCATGTTACACTTAGAGGTGAAAATATATCAGAGCTAAAAGAAACTGTAGAATACGTTAAACAGACATTAAAAGTAAAAGCATAATATAATGGCAAAAGCACTAGTTGGAATAATCATGGGTAGCGATTCAGACCTACCAGTAATGAAAGAAGCAGCAGAAGTTCTTGAAGAATTAGGCGTTGAGTATGACCTCACCATTGTATCTGCACACCGTACCCCTGAACGAATGTACGACTATGCAAAATCTGCTAGAGAGAAAGGCCTTAAAATTATCATAGCGGGAGCAGGTGGGGCGGCACATTTACCCGGTATGGTTGCCTCAATAACTACGCTTCCTGTAATTGGCGTACCGGTAAAGTCAAGAAACTCCATTGATGGTTGGGATTCTGTGCTTTCTATACTACAAATGCCTGGTGGCATTCCTGTGGCTACAGTTGCGTTAGATGGAGCCAAAAATGCAGGAATTTTAGCGGCAGAAATTATCGGTGCTTTTGATGAGAAGATTGCCAAAAATTTATCAAAATATAAAGACGGGCTAAAAGATAAAGTGTTAGATAAAGTAAAAAAGATAGAGGCCAAAGGCTGGAGAGGTAGTAAGATTGGCTTTAGTTCAGAAAAGTAGATTTAAACTTTGCTAATGTTTCCGGTTTGCCAAGTACAATAAGCACATCTCCTTTCTCAACGAGTTTTTCAGAATGCGGATTAAAAACAAAGCCTAGTGCATCATCTTTAAATGCTATAATTGTTGCCCCAGTTTTGTTTCTGATATCAAGTTCCCTTAGTGTCTTGTTTTTATAATCTTCTTTTAAACTCTCATGGTTTACTTCTTCCAGTACAAGTTTACTTTCATCAACTCCATTAATCAGTTCTAAAAATTCGATCACATACGGCTTAGTAATCAAATTAGCCATATGTATACCTCCTAAACGATCTGGCATTACTACATGTGAGGCGCCCGCCCTGTAAAGCTTCTTTTCTGAGCTTTGCTCAGTAGCTTTTGCAATTATTTTCACTTGTGGGTTTAGCTCTCTTGCCGTAAGGGTTATAAAAACATTGTCAGAGTCTTCCGGCAAAGAGGTAATTATGGTAGAGGCATTTTCTATCCCTGCTTCCAAAAGTACTTCATCGAGTGTAGCATTTCCATTAATAAAATGATAGCGTTTATCATCAGGAAATGAACGAATAACCTCGGCATCTGCCTCTACCACTACGAAGTCTTTTCTATCTTTGAGCAATTCTTCACACGCTTTACTCCCGTTTTTCCCAAAGCCACAGACTATGACATGATTTCTTAGCTTACTCAACCCTCTATTTGATTTTAAATGTTTGAATACTTTTCTTAATTCACCTTCAAACAAGAAAGAAGACAAAACTGAAACAGTATAAGCGAATATACCCAGATTTACTATGATGAATACAATCGTAAAAATCTTTCCTGAATTGCTCAGGGAGTTAACCTCGTTATAGCCAACAGTTGAAAAGGTTATAACGGCCATATATATGGCATCCAGTGGAGCAAAATCCTCTAGAAACATATACCCGATAGCTCCGATAGACAAGCTAATGAGAAATAATAGCGTGGCATAAACAATTCGTTTTAAAACGCGCGGCATGGTTGAAGTTATTCATATTGTAATTAGTCTGCAATTTTAATAGTTTAGGATTAAATGAAAATAATCTCACTCTGGTCTGGCCCTAGAAATGTTTCTACTGCTTTTATGTATTCTTTCGCTCAGCGAGAGGATACAACAGTTATTGATGAGCCTTTATATGCTCATTATCTGAAAACGACACAGGCAGATCACCCGGGCAAAGAGACCGTATTGTCGAAAATGGAAAATGACGGCAATAAAGTTTTAGAAGTTGTTAGAGAAAAAGCACAAAATACTACTATTCTTTTTTTAAAGAACATGTGCCATCATTGGCTTGGGTTTTCAAATAAACAACTTGAAGGGTTTGATAATATTTTTCTCATTCGCAACCCTAAAGAAATGTTACCTTCCCTGGTTCGTCAAATACCAAGACCTATTCTTAGAGATACAGGGCTGCAGCAACAATCAGAAATGTTTAATTATTTATGGAATAAAGGAAAAGCTCCAATTGTCATTGACTCACAAGATTTACTCTTGGATAATAAAAAAATACTAAGGAAGGTATGTGAAGCAGTAAATATAGATTTTACAGAAAAAATGTTACACTGGAATTCTGGTTCAAAACCCTATGACGGTGTGTGGGCTAAATATTGGTATCAAAATGTTCATAAGTCTGTTGGTTTTACTCCATATATTAAGAAAAACGATCCATTTCCAGAGCATTTAATTCCACTACTAGAAGAGTGTAATCCATTTTATGAACATCTTTCGAAACATAGTTTTAAAATTTAATAGATAATGATAAAATTACCCGACAGCCGAAACGAAAACATTTTAGTGAATATTAATGGTGAGTTATATCCTAGAGATGAAGCCAAGGTATCAGTATTTGATAGTGTCGTTCAAGGAGGGGATGCCGTTTGGGAAGGTCTTAGAATTTATAATAGAAAGGTGTTTATGTTGGAGGAACATCTTGACCGAATGCAGGCTTCTGCTAAAGCTATGGCCTTTGATACAGTTCCATCTAAAGAGGAAATAAAAAATGAAATATTCAAGACCCTCAAGGCAAACAATATGTACGATGAGTGCCACATTCGTCTGACATTAACCAGAGGCAAAAAAGTAACTTCTGGAATGAGCCCTCATTTTAATCAATATGGCCCCACTTTAATTGTTCTTGCCGAATGGAAAAAGCCTGTATATGATAATGAAGGCATTCGGCTAATTACATCGTCAATTCGAAGAAACCCTCCTCAATGTGTCGACTCGAAAATCCATCATAATAACCTGATTAATAATATACTCGCCAAAATTGAGGCGAATTTAGCCGGTGTAGAAGATGCGGTAATGTTAGACATAGAGGGCTTTGTTTCAGAAACAAACGCAACAAACATTTTTATTGTAAAGAATGGCGTGGCCTATACACCTTTTGCTGATAGCTGCCTGCCGGGCATTACGCGTGGTAATATTTTAAGGATTGGTGAAGAAAACAACCTGCCTGTTAAAGAAAAGAGAATTTCAATTTCTGAAATGTATTCGGCAGACGAAGTATTTGTTACTGGTACGATGGGAGAAATTACTCCTGTTTTAGAAATTGATGGCAGAAAAATTGACAGCAAAAAGGGCACTCTGACAACTAAAATTCAAGGTCTTTATAGTGAGCTTGTTAAACAAGAAGCCGTAACAATACCATAACAAACTGTTCTTATTGTTAACTATTTCTTGTAAATTATCGCAATGAATCCATCTAAATCAGGTTGGTTGAGTCAATTTATTGACTTCAAATTGGCAAATTTTTCGAAGTCTTCAGAATATAAGAAGATTCACAAAGGGAAACATCCTGATCAATCCTTTTATGGCATCATTCAGCCCACTGGAATTATGTATGGCTACCCTGTAGGGCTTTTTGGTCTTGAAAATGAGCCCAAATGGACTGACAATGAAAAAACCAAAGTTCTACTCGTTGACAGCTTACTCAATATTGCGGAGTTGTATTCAGATAATACAGTAGAAACGGAAGAGGGGTTTCGTCAGCTCATTGAAAATTCTCTTACAAGCATCACTGAATTCTACAAAGGCGTTTATCCTGAAATCGCTTTAAGTAGTAAAACATGGTTAGGCAAAAAGAAGACTATCCATGAGATGGCTGAACGAGCTATTGAAAAACGTGTATCCTTAACAGGAACTAAGGCCTCTAACTTTTGGTCATCATTTTTCAGTCGTAGTCAGCTTTTCCTGGATATCTACATTTTCGGACAATGGACCCATACCAACCCAGATAATATTTTACTTGAGTTTTTTAAAAGTGAAAAAGAGGAATTGAGTTTTACTTCCGTGAAAGTAATTGCCGCAGCTGCACATGCTAATGATCAAATTGAGGAAGAAGAGCGCAGTTTGTTTGAACATTTCCTCACTACTACCCACCTTCCTGCCGAAAAGAGGCGGGTAGCACAAGAATATTTCGAGCATGGAATGGGTATTCAGGAAATACCTATTCAGGAATCTGACCCTTGGTTAATTCGAAAGTTCTTTTTAGAGCTTGCTGCATTAACAATTTGGTCCGACAAAAAAGTAGAACAGACAGAACGGGATTTCCTTGAGTCGTTTAGCAAGTCGTTAGGATTTGGTGGCGATGAGTTTGAGGTAAGCTTAATTGCTGTCGAGGGTTTTTTACTTCAAAACTGGACACAATTGGACAAGTTACAAAGTAAGATTAACTATAAAGCGGTAAGTGAAGAGTACATCGATCGATTGGTTAAGATGTCAGTAGCACATTTGTCAAAAATAGAAAATATGGTAGCTGAAGATTACACGCTTTTAGCAGCCATTAAAAAAGGCAGCACAAACGAGCTGGGTGATGAGGATAAAGAATTAATCAAAACAAGGTTTTTAAATATACTTCAAAGCATACCAAACTTTAGGGTAGTAATGCTGCCTGATGAGTTTTTGAGTTACGAAACCTTGCTAAGGGTTATCCCTAAAGAAACAATTACGAGGGTTCTTTCTCAGGATTAATGATATTAGAATCTCCTTTATTATCCGTTAAGTCAGAATCTTCTTCCTCGTGTTTATTCTTCTGAGGAATAATGAGTGACATTATAATAGAGCCTGCCAAAACAACAATGATTACTAAGAAACTAAGAGATATAGGCACCTCCACATGAACAATCTCCAATAACATTTTAGCTCCAATAAATATCAATACAAAAGAAAGTCCTTTTTGTAAAAGATAGAACTTGTCAATGATACCCGCTAAAAGGAAGAATTTTGCCCGTAATCCAAGAACAGCAAAAATGTTAGAGGTATAAATCAAAAATTCATTTTGAGTAATCGCGAAGGCTGCTGGTATAGAATCCACAGCAAATATTAAATCGGTTGTTTCGATAAGAATAATGACGAGGAAAAGTGGAGTAA
>NZ_JAVJUY010000091.1:0-3791 GCF_040220315.1 Fulvivirga sp. | reverse complement strand
TCTTTGGTTTTAAATACATACTTATGAAACACCTATTTAAGACATTCATTTTTGTTCTGTCATTATTATTCATCTCAGGCATTACATCATGTTCAGAAGATGATACAGATAACGGAGCTAACAACTTTGACAGAACCGAGTTACTCACGAGCTTGGCTGATAATATCATTCTGCCAAACTTTGAAAATTTACAAAGCCAAGTGAATTCACTTTCCACAGCGGTAAGTTCGTTCAACTCAAACCCGAACGAGCAGAATTTATTAACAATGAGAGAGGCATGGGTAGGAGCCGTAAATGCACATCAGCATTGCTCAGCGTTTGGTTTCGGTCCGGCTAATTTAAACCTTGGCCCCTATGCATCAGTGCTTGGTGTTTTTCCAGTGGATGAACAGCAAGTTGAAACAAACATTTCTGATGCTGCTTTTAATCTTGCCGGATCTTTCGATAGAGATATAAGAGGCTTTTATGCTGTTGAATATTTAATCTATGGCAATGGGCAAACAGACGCTGAACTAATAGCAAGTTTTGATCAAGCAAGGATTGACTATCTGTTGCTTATTACAAACGAACTGAAAGATACTTTTGATGGAATTGTAAGTAACTGGAATTCTGGTTATTATAATCAATTCATCTCAGATAATAGTACGTCTGCAGGCAGCTCCATTTCGTTACTCTATAATGAGTGGGTAAAGGATTATGAAAATTTGAAAAATTTTAAACTTGAACTACCCGCGGGTCTGTCAGCAGGGCAAACCAACTCTGATGGACAATTAGTTGAGGCCTATTACAGTGGAATAAGTAGAGGTTTAATTGTTGAACACTTTGCAAGTATTAAAAACATGTATCTAGGCATTGGAAAAAATGGTCAGGACATCACTGGATTTCAGGATTATCTTAAAAGTGTGGTGGGCGGTGAAGAACTCGTGGCCTCTACTCTCTTAACTATTGATGAAATAGACAAAGCCATTGAAGCACTTCCACAGGGCGAGTTATCCCAAAATATTGATGCCGAGGAGATAATTACCCTGCGAAACCTATTGCAGGCTAATACAGCTAATTTTAAAAGTTCTATGAGTTCATTGCTGGGAATTAGTATCACATTCAATTCAGGAGACGGTGACTAACCTGTGATCAATCAATTATCATATAAAAACCTTCAACAATATCTGGGGCAATCCACATCAATTGCCCCACTAGTTGTCTTTCGTATTATTTTTGGATTACTAATGCTGTTCAGTACTGCCCGATACGTTTGGTTGGGCTGGGTAGATACGCAATTGGTTGAACCTTCTCTACATTTCTATTATTACGGCTTCGAATGGGTGAAACCCCTATCTCGAGAAGGCATGTATGCCATATTCGGAATAATGGCTATGTCTTGTCTGGGCATTATTCTAGGCATGTTTTATAGATTATCCACGGTCGTTTTTTTCTTATGCTTCACATACGTTGAGCTGATTGACATTACCTATTATCTCAATCATTATTACTTCGTAAGCATAGTGGCCTTTTTGTTAATATTCGTGCCAGCGCATCGGAATTTTTCCATGGATGTTGCCAGAAATCCTACCATTGTACTTCATCAAATACCTCGATGGATCATTGATATTTTCAAACTACAAATTGCTATAGTTTATATATATGCAGGGCTTGCTAAAATCAATAGCGATTGGCTTTTCGAAGCTCTACCCCTCTCTATCTGGCTACCTGCAAAAACTGGCATTCCAGTTATTGGTCCTATTTTTCAATATAAATTCACTGCCTATCTTTTTAGCTGGATAGGTATGTTGTTTGATACATTCATTGTATTTGGATTACTCTATCGGAAAACTCGCTGGATATCCTACATTGCTGTCGTCATTTTTCACACCCTCACCGGCATACTTTTTCAAATTGGCGTTTTCCCAATGGTGATGATATTTGCCGTTACCATTTTCTTTTCCCCCACGTTTCATGAAAAGATCATTCAGGTTTTAGGTAAACCTTTCAGGGTAAACGTTACAGTTGAACGCGAAGAAATTTCAGCGTCAAAATTGTATGAGCCAAGGTATAGATGGCTTCCTAAACTACTAATCCCTTTCTTTATTTTTCAAGCATTATTCCCCTGGCGTTATCTCACCTACCCTGGCAACCTCTTCTGGACAGAGGAAGGATATCGTTTTTCCTGGCGGGTAATGTTAATGGAAAAAGCAGGTACCGCCACATTTTATGTTCAAGATGGTCAAAATGGAAGAAAGGGTGCGGTAATTAATCATCAATTTCTAAATTCGCACCAGGAAAAACAAATGGCCATGCAACCTGATCTTATTTTGCAATTTGCACACTACTTAAAAGGTCATTTTCAGACTCAAGGCCTTGCTGATCCTGTTGTAACTGCCGAAGTATGGGTGACATTAAATGCCAGGCCTGCTCAACTTTTAATAGACCCTAAAGCTGATCTCACCAGGCTAGAAGATACCTGGCGGCATAAATCATGGATAAATCCATTTCTTGAAAAATGAGGAAATTAACAGTCATTATACTCATTTTAATTCAAGCATGCATTGCAAGTGCTCAAACGTATACTATCACGGGAAAAATTCTCGATAAGAACACGATGCGTCCTTTTGAAGAAGCTACCCTATTTGTTCAGGCACTCAATTTATCGGCAAAGGCAGACAGTTCAGGGAATTTCAAAATGAAACTACCGGCAGGCGAACACACATTAGGCGCCTTTAGTCTTGGAATGGCTATTGCCACAAAAACCGTTATTCTTAACAACAATTTGACCATTAACTTCTATTTAAACGATCTTTCAGACAACCTGGATGAAGTAGAAATTTATGATAAAAGAGAAACTCTTGGTGGTATTTCACGACTTCAAGCTATCGAAAACTATGGCATCTACGAAGCAAAGAAAAATGAAGTAATTAAGCTGGAAGATTTTGCAGCCAATAAAGTAAACAACAATGCCCGACAAGTTTTTGCAAAAGTACCCGGCCTAAATATATGGGAGAGTGACTTTGCCGGACTGCAGTTAGACATTGCTACGCGAGGACTAGGGCCAGGCAGAACGGCTAATTTTAATACCAGACAAAATGGATACGACATGAGCGCTGATGCTCTGGGATATCCTGAGAGTTACTACCTTCCTGCGATGCAGGCTGTAGAACGAATTGAAATCGTTAGAGGTGCAGCGTCCCTTCAATATGGTACACAGTTTGGGGGTATGCTAAATTTTCGATTGAAAGAAGCACCTAGTATGCCGTTGGATATACATTTTGAACAAGCCGTTGGGTCATTTGGCATGATTAACAGCTTCGCAAGCATAGGAGGAACAAAAAATAACATTGATTATTATGGTTATTACCAATACAGACAAGGTGATGGCTGGAGAGATAATTCAGAATTTGATGCCCACACTGCTTTTACGCGCTTCGGTTGGCAACTAAATGAACGGCTTAAGATAGGTGTAGAGGGTTCATTTATGAAATATAAGGCACAACAACCAGGCGGTTTGACAGATGATCGATTTGAAGATGGTAATCTTAAACAGTCATTGCGAGACAGAAACTGGTTTCAAGTATCATGGAATTTAATGGCTGCCACTTTAGATTACCGATTCAGCCCAAAAACGCAGTTGAACGTAAAAGCATTTGGTCTCATTTCTAGTAGAGATGCCCTGGGCAATCTCACCCAAATTGGTGTGGCTGACAACCCGGAAGAAAATAGAACTTTAATTCGTGATGATTTTAAAAACTACGGCTCAGAACTACGCCTGTTGCATAGGTATTCATTAGCAGGTAAAAATT
>NZ_JAVJUY010000090.1:0-2973 GCF_040220315.1 Fulvivirga sp. | reverse complement strand
GTGCTACAAAATTTGCTGTTATATGTTTTTCGCACGCTCTATATAAGGAGGTAAGAAATGACGGTGTAAAGGTTACTTGTTTTTACCCAGGGTCGGTGCAAACTAATTTCTTTGATTCTATTGAATCTGTCACAGCGAATGAAAATATGATGCAACCTGAAGACATTGCAGGTACTATTATTCACTGTCTGGAATCAAATGCCAACTACCATCATGTAGATATTGAGGTAAGACCCTTGAAACCGAAGGGATAAAATAAGGCATCCGCTATCTAGCGGATGCCTTATTTGAAAAAATTATCAATTTTACATGTTGATTAATGATTCAACTTCTCTTCTGATATCTGTTTTAGATTTACCGATTCGCTTTTCTATTCTACCAAATAACTCATCTTCCATACCTTTTTGGTAGGTTAAATCGTCATCAGTTAGCTCACCGTACTTTTTTTTGAGCTTACCTTTTACTTCTTTCCATTTACCGTCTAATAATAATTCCATAGTCTTTATATTCTTTTTTTAATTCAATAATTAACTACCTATACAGGTACAAATACTATTCCTGTTCTCCTGAAGGCTTTTGAGGGTGATATATTGGAAAAGTGTAGAGAAAATTCCCCAATAAATGAGTTTTAATGCAACACTGTTAAACTATTGGCATGACAATAGAATAGTCATAGTCAAGAGAAAACCAACAATTAAGAATGCACGCATAGACTTGCTAAGGTTTAAAACTCAGTAAGGATGTTTGTTCAAATCAAATTGAATTTATTGTTTCTACAGATAGGTAGTTTTTATTAGATTTTCGTAAAAAAACCATCTGAATTCCATCCGATGGTTTAATCACATGTAATTTAATCATTAGTTTTCTTAAGCCTCGGCCAGATGCGATTTTTTGAGTAGTTGCATATTCGCGTAACTCATTAAACAACCGGATGCCAAACCTTCGATAAAAATTTGAATTACTGCACCATATTTATTTATGTATAGGCCGAAAGGTTCATTTAATTTTATCGAATCCATAAATGCCGGATTGATCACAGTGAGATATAAAAAACCAAATATGGAGAATACCAATGAGGCCACAAATGCAGTAATAATGCCTGTGCCTAATCCTTGAAAATAGTTGAAATCATTATCTGATTTCTTATATTCTTTAATGGCTTTGTAAATACCAAAATACATGATCACTCCATTGAAAAACCTGAGCTCAATAACATGGATGTACCCGAGTAATTGTAATGCAAAAAAATACGCAGAGAGTAATGCAAAAACGATCAATCCCCACTTTAATCCGATTTGTTCTAATGTTTTAGGTTTCATGCATTATCAACACAAGTCAGTTGATAATTGTTTAAAAAAGACCAAAATCTAACAAATTTGAGCTATTTCTGATTTTTTAAAAGGTCTCTTATTTCAGATAAGAGTTGTATGTCTTTAGGTGTTGGAACGGTGTTATCTTTTTCGTTATCAGCTCTTGCTCGCAATTTATTTATGCCTTTTACAATTAGAAAAACTGTCATGGCAATAATTAAAAAGTCTAATACCGACTGAAGAAACACGCCATAGTTGAGGGTTATTAGCTCCTGCTCTATTTCGCCAGCAGTAGTTTTTATTTCTTCCTGTATAACAAGCTTCAGATTTTGAAAATTAACCTTGCCCAAAACAAGTCCGAATACAGGTGTGATAATATCATTAACAAGTGAAGAAACTATTTTATTAAAGGCTACACCGATTATAATACCGATAGCCATATCGAACATATTGCCCTTAATGGCAAACTCTCTAAACTCTTTAATAATTTTCATAGAGGCTTAAATTAATAAAACCATAGCTTAATGGCCAATGCGGTTACGGTAATTACTAGTATTCTTTTTATCCATTTGTCACTTTTTTTAACAGACCAGCGGCTTGTTAACCAGCCACCAATAGCATTACCGGCAGCGAGAGTTAACCCGTAAGTCCAGTTGATGACATCTTCATAAATAAATACAGCCACTGCTGACAAACTATAAATTAAGGCCACAAATACTTTGGCACTGTTAGTTTTAACAAGACTAAAACCATTGATTGTAGTGAGTGCGGCTACCATTAAAAAACCTACACCTGCCTGGATAAAGCCGCCATAAATACCAATAAAGAAGAAAGTAACAATACCAATGGCCATCGACTTCTTACTCATTTTCTCATGCTCATCTACTTCTGTTTTAATGGGCTTAAAAACTGTAAGTAACACCACACCCACCATGATTATGGCAATAATTCTTTGAAAAATATCATCGCTGATGTCAGTAGATATTTTGGCTCCAATTATGGCACCTACAAATGCAGATAAGGCAATGTATAAACTATAGGGCCAAGCATGTACTCCTTTAGATCGAAAACCAGCTACCGCAAAAATGTTTTGCCCAATAATGCCTATTCTATTTGATGCATTAGCAACGGTAGACGGAAGGCCCAAAAAAATAAGTACGGGCAAAGAAATTAGTGAACCGCCACCAGAAGTTACATTCAAAAACGCAGCAATTATGCCTGTTCCGAATAATAAAAATACCTCCCAAATAGTCATGCGCTAATCTACTATTTTGGAATCAATAGGTGCAACTTTGGTTTTAATAATCCATTTATAGTTTATGGTTTTATAATTTAGGGAAAGTGAAATCAATCAGCTAATAAATTCAGATTTATGGAAAGTAAGATAATAATTGTGACTGGTGCGAATCGTGGTATTGGCAAGCAAATAACGAAAGAATTGGCTCAATTAGGACATCGTGTGATTGTTGCGGCAAGAGATAAGAAGTCTGGCAGTAAATTCGCTAATCAATTAATAAATTCTGGATATCATGCTGAGTTTAGATGGTTGGATTTGGAAAGCCCTGAGTGCATTCACGATTTTTCAAAAGGGTTATATACTGACTTTGAAAAAATAGATGTGCTTATTAATAATGCTGCTGTTTTTTTAGACCAGGGACAAAGT
>NZ_JAVJUY010000089.1:0-9114 GCF_040220315.1 Fulvivirga sp. | reverse complement strand
CCAAAATCACATTTACAACAATATTAATTACGAGAAAAATGTCACAGACATTGAACTTTTCGGTGCACTCAAGGAGTGAATCACCGGCAAAAACGAACATCAACGTAAGAGGCTTTCACCTCATCGTAGACGAACCCGAAGCACTGGGTGGCACGGATCAAGCGCCAAATCCTGTAGAATATATTCTTGCAGGTTATGCAGGCTGCATTAATATAGTAGCCCACATTGTCGCGAAAGAGCAAAACATCAATCTCAAAGATTTAGAGATTGATATCAATGGCGATTTAGATCCGGCCAGACTATTCGGCACTTCATTTTCTGAAAGAGCCGGCTACAAAAATCTTCAGGTAAACCTGAAAACAAGTACAAAGCTCAATGAAGGTCAGCGGGTAAAATGGCTCAAAGAAATTGAGTACAGATGCCCTGTAAACGACAATCTGAGCAATAAAACACCTATTAAATTTTTATTAACACCTAACAATTAGAAAACATGTCAACACAATTAAATTTTGAAACATTACAGCTACATGCTGGATACGAAAATGTAGAAGAAAGCACACGCTCAAGAGCGGTGCCTTTGTATCAAACCAGCTCTTACACTTTTAAAAATGCGGAGCATGGTGCCAATCTCTTTGCATTAAAAGAGTTTGGAAACATCTACACCCGCATTATGAATCCTACTACGGACGTATTCGAAAAGCGAATTGCTGCTTTGGAAGGTGGTGTGGCTGCACTAGCAGTAGGTTCCGGACAGGCTGCCCAATTTATTGCCCTTAATAATATTCTCAGAGCAGGAGATAATTTCGTTTCAACTTCATTCTTATATGGCGGTACATTCAATCAATTTAAGGTTGCATTTAAACGACTGGGCATTGAAGTACGATTTTCTGAGAGTGATAAAGCAGATCATTTCGCTAAACACATCGATGAAAATACCAAAGCCATTTATCTGGAAACCATCGGAAATCCCGGTTTCAATGTACCAGATTTTGATGCCATTGCTGAGTTAGCCAATAAGCATGATATTCCATTAATTGTAGATAATACCTTCGGTGCGGGGGGCTATCTTTTCAGACCAATAGAACATGGTGCGGCAGTGGTTACTGCTTCGGCAACAAAATGGATTGGCGGTCATGGTACTTCCATCGGTGGAGTTATTATCGATTCAGGAAATTTCAATTGGGGTAATGGCAAATTTCCTGATTTCACAGAGCCTTCAGAAGGATATCATGGATTAAAGTTCTGGGATACTTTTGGTTTTGATAACCCTCTGGGTCTACCAAATATTGCCTTTGCCATCAGAGCCAGAGTAGAAGGTTTACGTGATTTTGGTCCGGCCTTAAGTCCGTTCAATTCTTTCTTGCTTTTACAGGGTTTGGAGACACTTTCGTTACGAGTGCAACGTACGGTTGATAACGCTCTTGAACTGGCTAAGTGGTTGGATAAACACCCATTGGTAGAATCGGTGAATTATCCCGGATTAGAAACAAGCAGCTATCATGAACTTGCGAGAAAGTACCTGAAAAATGGCTTTGGTGGTGTGCTCTCCTTTGTCATTAAAGGAGGAAAAGAAGAAGCAACTAAGTTCATTGACAGCCTTGAGCTGGTGAGTCATTTGGCCAATGTAGGTGATGCAAAAACCCTGATTATTCAGCCTTCTGCGACCACCCATCAACAGCTGAGTGAGGAAGAACAATTGTCTTCAGGAGTATTACCTAACCTCCTCAGAATATCAGTGGGAATAGAACATATCGATGACATTAAAAATGATTTAGCCAATGCCTTCAGTAAAATCAGAAGTTCAGAGCACGCAAAAGTCTAAGGTTGAGTTGTTCAGTTTCGATCAAGAGTTTGGGTTAGAGAGCGGTAGCTCTCTGCCCGAGCTTAAGATCGCCTACACAACTCATGGCAAACTGAATGCAGCCAAAAGCAATGTGATTTGGGTATTTCATGCTTTAACCGCAAATGCCGATCCAACAGACTGGTGGCCTGATATTGTGGGCCATCAAAAAGTGATTGACACATCGCAGTATTATGTAGTATGTGCTAATATTTTGGGATCGTGCTATGGCACCACTGGTCCGGATAGTATTGATCCGGCTAACGGAGAGAAATATGGATTAGATTTTCCATTGATCACGATTAAAGATATGGTGAAGGCTCACGAGTTATTACGAAAGCATTTAGGCGTGAGCAAAATCAAGCTGGGCCTAGGTGGCTCTATGGGCGGACAGCAACTATTGGAATGGGCAATAAGTTCTCACGATTTGTTCGAAAATATCTATCTCATTGCCACAAATGCGCATCACTCAGCGTGGGGAATTGCATTTAATTCTGCACAACGGTTGGCATTAGAAGCAGACCCAACAATCCAATACAAGTATGAAGGTGTTGGCGAGAAAGGGTTGAAAGCGGCCAGGGCTATAGCCATGCTGTCTTATCGCAATCAAAATACTTATAGAAAAACACAAAGTGATTTTGAAGACAAGATTGATGGATACAAGGCTGATAGTTATCAAAATTATCAGGGTGAGAAATTGGTAAAAAGGTTCAGCGCCCACGCTTACTGGGTATTAACAAAAGCCATGGACAGCCACAATGTTGGTCGCGGAAGAAAATCGGTTCGAAATGCATTAACAAAAGTGACAGCCAACACCATTGTGGCTGGGATTAAAAGCGATTTACTGTTCCCCTTTGCAGAGCAGCGATTTATTGCTAAAAACATAAAAAATGCCCGATTTGAGTTAATTGATTCACTTTTCGGGCACGATGGATTCTTAATTGAATCCGAAAAAATTAAAAATCACCTTTTAAAATTATTAAAATGAGCAAACTAACGATAGGACTATTCGGCTTCGGATGTGTTGGACAGGGGTTTTATGAAATCCTAAATAATGAAAACAATCCGCTATTTGAAATCAAAAAAATTGTAGTTAAAAATGAAGAGAAAGAACGGTCGGCACCTAAAGAATTATTTTCTACCAATGCAGAAGATATTTTCAACGATGCTGAAATTAACTTAATTGTTGAATTAATTGATGATGCTGAAACGGCTTTTCAAATTGTAAGAAGATCTCTCGCTAGAGCAATACCGGTTATTTCTGCGAATAAGAAAATGATTGCCACCCATCTGGAGGAGCTTTTTGAACTGCAGGAAAGGTTTAATACGCCTTTATTGTATGAAGGTGCTGTATGTGGGAGTATCCCAATTCTCCAAACTCTTGAAAACTATTATCAAAATGATAAAGTGAATGAGATAAGAGGTATTTTTAATGGCTCCTCTAATTATGTTTTATCAAAAATATTGAATGAAAATCTTAGCTATGAAGCTGCCTTAACTCAAGCACAGGAATTAGGTTTTGCAGAAACTGACCCCACGTTAGATGTTGGCGGTTATGACCCAAGCTATAAGCTGGCTATACTGATTAAACATGTTTTTGGTGTTTCTATTGACCCAAATAAGATCACACGGTTAGGGATAGATCAATTGTCTTCCACCATTTACGATTATGCACAAGCCAGAAATTTAAAAGTAAAGCTCATAGCGAGCGCCAAAGTAAGTCATGGACAGATTTCTGCGTCAGTTATACCGCATTTGGTAAGTAAAGAAGATGAAGAATTTACAATTGAAAATGAATTCAATTCGGTTGCCATCGCTACAGAATACACGGGCAAACAGCTTTTGGTAGGTAAAGGAGCAGGAAAATACCCTACCGGTCTAGCTGTTTATAATGATCTTAAAAATTTGCTCAAAGGGTTTAAGTATAAGAATAAGGAGTCTTTGGTAGCATTAAATGATGAGCCAATTACAGTATTTATTAAATATGAACAGAGCGGCTTCATCATTAAGTTCTTTGATCAGATCAAGGAACACAACCTCACTAAAGGAGAAAGTTATATAATAGGAGAAATTGCTCCCAGTAAATTAAGAACGCTAAAAGGGTTTAATGATTTGTCAGTAGCGGTTTTTACAGAAAATGCAATAAAAAAGGCTCAGCTGAGCACATCCTACAGCTATGCCGTTTAGTTGTTATGCATAGGTTTTGGAATGTTGTTATTCTTTGAATTTTAAATCTTTACAATTATAGTTTTAAACAATTCCTCAATATATTTGTAGTCCTATTTAGCGAGGATTTAATAAGTAAGAAATCATCAAATTCATATGACTACTACGGTAATAATAACGTCAATTGTCGCCTTTACAGCAATTATACTTTTACTTGTGCTTATTTTATTATTTGCACAATCTAAACTGGTACAAACTGGACCGGTTAACATTGTTATTAACGGTGACACGGATAACCCGATCACAACTTCAGCAGGATCAACTTTACTTTCTACTTTATCGGCACAGAAAATATTTTTGCCTTCCGCTTGTGGTGGTGGTGGTACTTGCGCCATGTGCAAGTGTGTTGTTGAAGACGGAGGTGGAGATGTATTGCCTACTGAAGTAGGCCATCTTAGCAGGGCAGAACAAAAAGAAAACGTACGTCTTTCGTGCCAGGTGAAAGTGAAACAAGACATGAATATCCGCATTCCTGAAGAAATCTTTGGAATTAAGAAATGGGAGTGCGAAGTGGTTTCAAACTACAACGTTTCTACTTTTATTAAAGAGTTTGTGATGAAATTGCCAGAAGGTGAAACACTAGATTTCGAAGCAGGAGGTTACGTACAGATTGACGTTCCTGCTATTGAAGTTGATTTCAAAACAATGGATATTACACCAAAGCCTGAACTTGGGCACCCAGATGATAAGTACAAAGAAGATTGGGATAACTTCAACCTGTGGGATTTAACCATGAAAAACGATGAGCCCATTTTCAGGGCTTATTCAATGGCCAACCACCCGGCTGAAGGTAATATTGTGATGCTGAACATTCGTATTGCTACCCCACCATGGGATAGAGATGCTGGTAAGTGGATGGATGTTAACCCAGGTATTTGTTCTTCATACGTATTCTCAAGAAAGCCAGGCGATAAAGTTACTATTTCTGGTCCGTATGGAGAGTTTGCCATCAACCCTACAGATAGAGAAATGGTGTACATTGGTGGTGGTGCTGGAATGGCTCCACTAAGGGCTCAAATTTTCCACTTATTCCATACAGAAAAAACAGATAGAAAAGTTTCTTACTGGTATGGCGGTCGTTCCAAGAAAGAATTATTCTATACGAATCATTTTAGAAAAATTGAAGAAGAGTTTCCTAATTTTCAATTTAACATTGCCCTTTCTGAGCCACTGGAAGAAGATGACTGGAAAGTGAAAAAATCATTAGATGATAAGAAGGCTGATGGCTATACTGGTTTTATTCACCAGGCATTATATGATAACTACCTGAAAGATCATCCGGAGCCAGAAGAAGTTGAATACTACCTATGCGGGCCTCCATTGATGAATGCGGCAGTATTGAAGATGCTGGATGAGATGGGTATACCACCTGAAAACATTCGCTTCGATGACTTCGGAGGTTAATCAATAAAAATCTAAACCCTGACGATAACCGTCAGGGTTTTTTGTTATTTGATCAAAATTGTATTTTAGGATCAAATTCAACCAATGGATCTAAAGATATTTTTCTCCCCGTTAGAAGAGGATTTATTCTCGCACATAAGAAGCTCAAACAGCTTTTATAAAAACATTAAATATAACATCGACAAAATGCCCAGTTTCCTGGGAGCTGACATTGCCATTGTTGGTGTAAATGAAGAGCGAGGTACACTTACCAACAAGGGGACGGCCAAGGCAGCCAACGAGATCCGCAAGAAGCTCTATGCATTGAAAAAAGGTACCGGCAGGTACAAAATTGTTGATTTAGGGAATATCCGATCTGGTATGGATTTAGATGAAACCTCTGGCCGATTAACCGAGGTTTGTGCTGCTCTCATTCAAAATAATGTGTTGCCAATAATTATTGGTGGATCACATGATCTGGACTACGGCCAATACCGGGCGTATGAGGGGATGGAGAAGTTAATTAGCCTACTGAATGTAGATGCTTTTTTGGATATGGAGGAAGGCGTAAGTGAACCAGAAAGTGATAAGCACATTCACAAAATTCTATTGCACGAGCCTAATTATCTATTTAACTACAGTCACCTGGCGTATCAAAGCTATCTGATTGACCAGAGTGCTATCAATATATTAGAGAAGCTGTACTTTGAAGCCTACAGGATCGGACATTTGCGTTCGAATATTTCAGAGATGGAACCTATCATCAGAAATGCGGACATGCTTTCTTTTGATATCTCAGCCATTAAATCATCGGATGCTCCCGGTAATGCCAATGCACAACCTTTTGGCCTTACTGGTGAAGAAGCTTGCCAGATAACCTGGTATGCAGGTATTAATGAAAAATTGAGCTCAGCAGGTTTTTATGATTACAATCCGGATAAAGATGATGACGCCAAGAAGACAGCCTCTGTAGTGGCTACCATGATTTGGTATTTTATCGAAGGCTATTACCACAGAAAGAACGAGCAAAAGTTTAAAACCAATGACTATTTAAAGTTTGTGGTATCAATGCCGGGAGACCCTGACGCTTTAAATTTTTACAAAAGTAAATTAAGTGAAAAATGGTGGTTGGAAGTTCCTTACCCTCAAGGAAAAGATAAGTATGCACGAAATTGTATTATCCCCTGCAGTTACTCAGACTATCAAACTGCAACAAAAGGTGAAGTGCCAGAACGGTATATTACCACGCATGCCAAATTGATATGATTATAAGTGTTATTGGGTTAAGTGAAGTGAGCGGTACAGTGGAGAGCTTGCTGCTTCACAAGTATGAAAATTGTGTGCATAATCTGGTAGATATTGCTGAAATAGTGTAGCTCAGGAAAATAAAAAGCTAGTTACCAGGATTTTTTTGCATGATTGAACTTAAACCTGATGTGATAGTTATCGCTTCAACAAATCCTGTAGAGTTGGTAGCTCAATGGATCAGCGAATATTATAACCACAGAATAAAGGTATTTGGTAGTGGCACCAGCATAGATACCTATCGCTTGAACTACCTTTTAGGTAAACATGGTGCCAATATATCCATTAAGTAGTATCAAAAATGAGCCTGTGAGTTACTATTTCAGGGATGAGCAGCTAGTAGAAATCACGTTAGAGCTAAAGTCATCAGCTAAATCTATTCGTAAAACTGAAGTAACTACAAAACATGGTATTGCCCAATTTCTTCTACATATGATGGAGTGGATAGAAAGTAAGAGCTTCATTTGGCCTGTTTCAGTAATGATAATTGAAGAGTATAAGAAATTGCTAGAAGTGAAGGAATATGTCTGCTTTTCATCATCCTGTGCCTTGGCAGATGAGGAGATAGTAATCCAACCAATGAGCTTTACACAAAAAGAAATAGGCGAATTAAAATCCGCCTATCACTCAATTTTCAACAATCACTAAATTTATTCTCTATTACTCACAGCATTATCAGGATCACTTCCATTAATAATGGTAATCTTCATATCCTGAATGGATTGATCATTCAATCCGAGTGGATTATCCGTGAGATCATAACTAAGGGTTTCTTTGATAAAGGCCTCACATAAGTCGCCATTGGCATTATGATTTAGGATTACTCCAAACTGATATGGATAAATAGTAATGATAACTTCTGGCCAAATCAACTCAAATTCGTGCGTTTCACAACCACCAGCGTAACCAACATCTATTAATAGAATATTATTTTCCACTTTCACGGCAAAAATTGTAAAACTATCTGATGTTTTTTCGCCTTTCTTAATATCATCCAGTACATCATTAAATTCTCCTTGACCTGTTTGAAGTAGAGAGCTTTTATCATTAGGAATTTGTGCAGCATCATCCTCAGAGCACGCAGCCAATCCAATAAACACGAATAAAATCAACAGGTTAATAATTTTCATAGTTCTGCATTTAAGTATATCTGTAAGACACCATGTATTAAAAAAAGGTTGGAACCGAGATTGAGATACTTAGCTTCAAAATCAACCGCCAATCACTAATTAATGAATACTACTCTGTGGCTTAATTAATTTTATACTATGAATTCCAAAGTAATATTAACCAGCTATTCAATACTACTATGCTCAGCAGGTATTCTTATGCTTTTTTTGGGAGATGAAATTGTAAGCTACCTACACTTACCACAATCCGATATCTTAAATATACTATTAGGCGGATTACTATTTGGCTTTGGCCTGGTTAATTGGCACTCTAAAAATTTAACTGTTGGAGGTATTTATGGAAGACCTTTACTGATAGGCAATTTAGGTCATTGTCTCATTGGTTCGATTTCATTTATCAAATTAACCTTTAGTAATCCAACTCCGCTTATCCTTAGTATAGCCTTTGTTTACAGCGTATTTGCCATATTATTTACCTACCTGATGTACTCTCACCCCAAGCCCAATAATAATTAGGGTTAGATTGTGTTAAATAACAGTTAATGCCCATTTTTGTAGCTTATTTAGCTGCAATCAGAATGAGGTTATCGCAATTAGCAAGAAAATTAGGAGTTACACAGACGGATATCAACGAACTTTTGTTAGAAAAGGGGTTTGAAGCACCTGAAGGGGGTAATTCCAAGCTTACTGAAGAGCAAGTAACTGCGCTATATAAGCATTTTGATATACCCGTTTTTACTGAACCTGAGGAGCTTAAAAAACTTGAGCCCGAAGTTGTGGAAGAAGAAGTTATTGACGAACCTCATGATGAGGTAAAAGAAGAAGATTCTTCGGATAAGGAAAAGCAAGCAAAAATTGAGGAGACGCCAAAAACAGAGGAGCCAGTAGTTGAGAAAAAAGGAATTACTGTTGACGATATAACAGAAGAAAATATTCCTTCATTTGATGTGGTAAGGGCTAAAAAAGTGAAGCTAGAAGGGATAAAAGTAATTGGAAAAATTGATCTTCCTGAACCCAAGCCAAAACCAGATAAAAAGGAGAAGAGTGAGGAGGAATTAGCCAACCACGATAAACGCAGCCCAAGAAGGGGTAGTAAATATAACAAGGGTAATCGCAGAAAGAGAGAGCCACTGACATTTGAACAAAAGCAGAGGCTTGAAGAAAAGAAAAGGCTTCGAGAAAAAGAAGAGCGGGAAAAAAAGCTAAAAGAGAAGAAAAAAGCCTATTTCG
>NZ_JAVJUY010000088.1:0-1503 GCF_040220315.1 Fulvivirga sp. | reverse complement strand
AGTTTGAAGTGATAATGAAGGAATTTTAACTCTCTCCAAAGGCAAAGTCATGTTATTGGTTATTTTAATCCCATCCTGATGCCTTATTTTTAACAGGAAAATATAATCATTCAAAAAATCGAGCTCCTTCTTTAAAGAAACGAGGTTGTCAGTATCATGCTCCAATACATAACGATATAAATCTGAAAGCTTATCAATAAACTCGACTGCCAATTTTGGTTGGGACTCTACCAAAGAAGAAAGCGTGCTAAAACTGTTAAACAAAAAGTGAGGATTCACCTGATTTTTAAGACCTTCATATTTAGCAGCCAACAGTTCTTTTTGAATCACCTCTTTTTCACGTGCATTTTTTACCGTTTCCTTAGTAGTTAGTTTGGTTAATTGATAATAGATAATAAGTAATCCCATAACATAACCCGTTGCTGCATCGCTTAAGAAATGTGGTTTTTCCATACAACAGTCACTTGGCACCCAGTATATCATATGAAAGTTGAAAATGTATGAAAAAAGAAAAACGCAAGGAATACATACCATTGCGCTTTTGAAAAAGATAACTGAAGGCCTGAATTCAAGCTGTTGGGTATTTACGCGCTTATAGAAATGGTTTACTGCGTAATCCAATATTTCCCATAACAGCATTACTACTGCTACGGTATAAATCATGTAATTGGTCGAGGCCTGATGCCAATGTATCGCCTCCTCTAAATTAGCTGCTTTCGTAAGCTTAAAGAAAAAGAATACGAAAACAGCTGTTAAGAACCTGAAGAGGTATTTGGGCATATATTTTAATTGGTTGATGCTACCGAGTTGCCATCGGTTACTTCAAAGCTCATGCTCAAACCTTTGGCTTTTTGAATACCTTTGCTTTTCGCAGTAACGAGGTAATAATATTTACCAGCTTCCACATTGGCTGTATTCACAGTTACCGTATAAAGATCGGAATTCTCAGCAGATTGTTCAACAGTGAATTCAATCGCTTTAGGTCCAACAATTCTTGGTGCTTCAAATTTTGCACGCTTAGCGCTAACTGATCTAACCATTAAAATCTCAAAATCGTAAGCTGATCCTTTCTGAAGAACCACCTGAGGGTTATCAACAACCAAGTCTACTCCATCTTTTGGAGCTTCATAATCTTGTGCGCTAACAGCTACAGCTGCGAATATTAAAACTAGAGTGAGTAATTTTTTCATGACATTCAGATTTAAAGTGTATTCAAAGGAACGGCATAAAACAACGGGTAAGTAGTTGATTTTAATGAACTGAGGAATTATTCGAATGAAGTGTAGATAATTAAAAACGAATTGTAGACTACTTTTTAAAGCCATACGGACAATGGCGGCATCCACTCTTACAACAATACCCTCTTTGTAGGTGGTATTCTTCAGTAAAAACGTATAAACCGTTTTCTATATAGTACAACGGCTTTCCGCTTAGCTTCTTTTTCTTACTCACTTTACTATAAGACAGAAACGGGCTTTTTGTTTTCATCAATGGCTACAAAAG
>NZ_JAVJUY010000087.1:0-13957 GCF_040220315.1 Fulvivirga sp. | reverse complement strand
TGTGGTGATTGAATGTGGTGAAAATGCTCAAATTATCTTCAATTATTTTAATCGTATTTTCAATTGAGCGATAACGGGGTGTCAGTTCAAAATATAATGTTAAACTTTTGTGCAGATTATTAATATACTCATCTTCCCAGGTTTTATCTGGGGTATCTATGATGTAGAGGTTCTCAGCTATATTATTTTTGGTAGATAAGGTCTTGCCGATAAATTTTAATGCATTTTTCTGACTGATTTCTATTGTGCCCCGCTGTTCCATGGAATTAGTGTGCTTTCTGATTTCACCCAACAATTGTTCCGTTTCAAAATTGTATTTATCAAGTGTAACCGACTGTGATAAATTGAGCATAATAATCTTATTTACATCATTATTAAACTGATTGATTGTTAGTTTGCTAAATGAAACCGACAGCTCTTCCCTTGAGCTTAATTTTACATGCAAAATATCATCGTAGAATACAGGATTAAACTTTTGGCAATATTTCTTTATGCGCTCAATAAACCGGATTTCATCACTCTTTTCATAATTTAAAAACACAATAGTACCGTGGCTAAGTATGTACAGGTACTTATACATATTTTCCTGATAATACAATTCTGTACTTGATGAAAATATCAGTTTTGACGTATTATCTAACTTAAATGATTTGATATCAATGTGGTCAGCGATAGAATATGCCCGATAAAATAGTGCTTTTTCAATAGGCGCAGCTTCGACTGATTCGATGATAGGATTGTTTGCTATGGTCATGTTACATTTAAATACTAGTCTGACGTTGGTTCTACCTAAAAGTCACATAACTACATGTAACTATACGCCTACTGGTAAACTTAAAATTGAGCAATTAGTGCTTGCTACCACCTGAGAGGTGATACTACTTCCTGAATAAGTTCTTCTTGTTTTTCCGTGTGTGTTCATGATGATTAAATCCAGTTTTAGATCTTCGCAAAGGTGTTTTATGCCACTGCCAAACTGATAATCATTATATAATAATGAGGCAGGTGGTGTGTCATAGTGTTTTTTATAACGATCCATGCGCTGCATTGCTGTTCTGGTATCAAAAAATACCGAAGGCGTGTTAATGCAGGCAAGTGTCAGGTCTATTTTTAATTTGGTAATAAAACTGTTAATCCACGGTTCATTAATGACGTATTCATCACTGAAATCAGAAAGAAGTGCTGCCTTTTTAAGCGTATTAATTGGTCTTTTAAGAATTAGAACAGGTGTTTCAGAAGTGTCAACTAAGTGCTTGGCAAAACTATTGTACTTCTTTGCAAGCGTATCATTGCTGGATTTATAGCCTAGAACAATTAAATCAAAATTATATTTAGAGGCATAGTCTTTCACGAAATCCAGGCTCGATTCATTTCTAATTAAGGACTCGCTACTTAATTCAGCATTTCGTGCTTCATTGTTAAGCTCATTAAGTTTAACCAGAGCCATTTCATGAGTGTGAGTGATATCCGGGTACTTCTTTTTTCGCTGCTCTGGTTTTAATTGATCATAGTCTTGAGGAAAGCTCATAAGGTGTAAAAAAGTAATACTGGCTTTTACCAATTTGCATATTTCAATAGCAAGTTTTGCAGCCTCATTGGCCGAATCAGAGAAATCAGTAGGCAGCAGTATTTTAATCACTTGTTTTGGATTTTGTTAAACACCTTTTACTTTTCTTTTCATTTTCTTATTCGCGACAGTAGTTTTCAACTGATCACTTTTTTTCTTTACTAGCCAGGTGTCATCAAAAATACCTCTGCCTAATAAATGTGAACTGTCGAATAAACTACCGTACCTGGAACCAAATCTATGGAATGGCCCAGAATGTATTTCTAATAGTTTCATAGTTGTTGTTCTTATGTTTAGCTAAATATAAATACATCCTAAAAGTTAACTGCTGACTCCTATCATTGGTATTATTGACAATTGTCAAGTTCTATGAACCATTATGCATGACAGTCACATAGAGCCATGACTTTATTATGTGGCACGGGTACCAGTGGCTCATCCACTTAAGTATAGATTACTTTCGAAGGTTGATGAGAATCAGGGCATGGTGTGATGGACATCATACCCTTTTAACGGCAATTCCAGTTACTTTATAGTCAAGAATTATTCATCACTTTAAACAGGAGTAATTATGAAAACAATTAAAAAACAAGCGGTGCTTCCTAGTGTAAGCACGCTTTTCAATGATTTCTTCGAAAACGATCGAATGATGAACCTCGACTGGGCAAATGGCTGGACCAAAATGCCATCTGCTAATGTGCTTGAAGACGAAAAGGAATTCAAGATTGAACTTGCCGCTCCAGGCATGAAAAAGAATGATTTCAAAGTTGATATCATAAATAATCAGTTAACCATTAGCAGTGAATTAACAGATGATAAAGAGATCAACGAAGAAAATTATACTCGTAAAGAGTTTAATTACAATTCATTCTCAAGAACCTTTATTCTACCAGATACTGTAGATATTTCAAAAATTGAAGCTACCTACAAAGACGGTATTTTAAGGTTGGATTTACCAAAAAAACCAGAACTTGCTAAATCTTATAAAAAAGAAATAGCCGTTCATTAAACAATAAGGGCAGGCACTTTGGGCTTGAGTTTCAACCTTTTTTAGTTGCAGAAAAAACTAGAAAACCTGACTTAGAGGGCCTGCTTTTTAAAACCCTACTGCCATGATAAAAAGAATAATAGTTCCAACAGATTTCTCAGAATGTGCGACCAATGCTATAAGATATGCAGCCAGGATGGCTAAAGACATCAAGGCTGAGGAATTGGTAATACTTCATGCATTTAGCATACCTATTGCACATGGCGAAGCCGCAATGACTATAGGCATTGATGTTATATCTAAAGAACAGGATGATTTAATAGAACGCCAATTTGAAGATATGATTCGTAAAATAGATGAGTTAAAAGAGGTAAACTACTCCTATTCTTGCAAGCACGGCTTCATTGAAAACCTATTGCAATTGGAATGCAATGAAAGAGACATTGATCTGATCATTATGGGAACCAAAGGTGCGCATACTTTTAGCGAGGCGGTACTGGGCACGAATGCATTCTATATTGTGAAAGACTCTAAATACCCAATCTTAATTCTGCCTGAGAATCAAAAGTATACATCGCTGCAACACATTGCTCTGGCTAGTGACTATAAGTATTTTGAGCCTGAAATTATGAAACCACTACGAGACATTTGCACCTTATTTAAAAGCCAGGTTCACATAGTACATATTAGTGAAAAAGAGGCGCTTAAAGAAGATGAGACTACTTCTGCCAAACGATTTGAGCAGTATTTTAAAAATATACCACATCACTTCCACTTCATTCTAGATCATGATGTGGAGCATGGATTGCAAGAATACATTAAGAAACATACTATTCAGCTCTTAGCAGTGGTTCCCAGAAAGCACAATTTATACGAACGAATATTTGGTAAAAGCGAAACCAAAAAACTGATCTTTCATTCTGAGTTGCCTATTTTGGCATTGCCTAGCGAATAATTTGATCATAGTTAATTAATAAATGTTGTATTGTGGGCGATTAAGGGTACCAACTACCTTTTGGCACCCATTACAACTTCATATTTTACAACTGCAGCATTCGGCCAATTGATGATGTCGATGATCTGAGATAACTCAAAATTTTCATTGAACTTACTCACAGCATCCTGATAATACACATCGATAATTTCATCCTTATCGGCATCTTTTCTTTGGAGTAAATCAGCTTCAATATCATTTTCAGCTGTAATACTGATAGATAGAATTCCTGGTTTGATTTCTTTGGTGGTGTATTTCATAGAATCAGAATTTGTCATGTCGTAACGAAGTGCAGACATCTTTGCCATCATGTAAATGATCTTTACTTTCTAATTGGCATAGATTTCTTCTTTTCACTACAAAATGACCAGGTTAGTTGGGCCTTTCAGAAACAAAAAACCCTGACGATAATGTCAGGGCTTTTGAGCCTCCTATCGGGATCGAACCAATGACCTACTGATTACAATTCAGTTGCTCTACCAGCTGAGCTAAGGAGGCGTTTGCCTTTCAAGTCAGTTTCCGCCAGTTGGCGGATGACTAAGGAGGCGTTCCTTAGTGCTTCATTTCAGAAGCGAGTGCAATTCTAATACTCTTCGGTTTTAAAACCAAACATCTTTGAAAAAAAATTAAGAGTATTCTCTTACAATTCTTAGTTGGCTTTTTAATCCTTTTAACTCCTTGGCTGCAGCATCTATTTTTGTCTCAAATTCACCTTTTAATTTATCGGCAGTTTTTGAGTTGGCGAAGAATTCCATATTGTTTTTCCAAACGGCAATATCATTCTCCAATTGCCCTATTTGCTTTCTAATAGTTTGCTCTTTACGGTATATTTTATCACTAGCATTCGGGCTCGATTTCAACTTGTTGATCTGGTTCTCAATCCTTATTTTTTGCCTTTCTTCATTTGTAATGCCTTCAATACTATTGATAAACTTATCAACAGCTTCAGACCATTTACTTTTTATCTTTGAAATCGCACCTTTGGGAACAAAACCAATATCATTGTACTGATCTTGCAATTGTCTGAATTTTTCAAGATCAGAAGATTTGTTTTCTGCGAGCTTCACTATTTCTTCACAGATAGCTTCTTTCTTTTTTAGATTTTCAGAAAAGTCTTTTTCTGCTTCACCCAATTGGGCTCTTTTCTGATCGAAAAAGTAATCACATGCTTCTTTGAACTCCCGATAAACCGACTCCCTGAATTTTTCAGGTACTGGTCCAATATCACGCCATTCAGTTTGAAGCTTCTTAAGCTCATTGGCAGTTTTTTGCCATTCTGTACTATCTTTAAGCTCTTTCGCCTTCTCCAGAAGTACTCTCTTCTTCTCCAGATTGCCTTCACGCATTGAGTCCAGCTTCTTAAAAAACTGACCTTTATTGTTAAAAAAAGTTTTAAACGAAGACCAAAAGGCCTTGTTCACTTCTTTCGCCTTAGCCCGTGGTAAACCTCCAGTTGCCTCCCACTTTTTCTGTATTTCCTGGAGTTCCTTGGTTTTCTTGTTCCAATCTTTAATTCGATCTGAATCAAATTGTGTGAATTCTTGTGCTTGTTTAGCCAGCTCCTCTTTAACGACTAAATTAGCTTCTAATTCCTCTTTTAGACCATCTATAAAGTCTTTTCTCCTGTCATAAACTGCATCGGATGCCGCTTTAAAACGCTGCCAAAGTGGTTCACGCTCTTCATTAGGCACTGGGCCGATGTGTTTGAACTCATGGTGTAAGTCGTTCAGGTCTTTAATAGCCTGGTTCACATTCTCTTCTTGAGAAAGTGCCTCTGCTTTTTCACAAAGTTCTAGTTTCGACTCTAGATTTTTCTTTCTGTCTAATTCTTTTAATTCGAAGTAGATATGCCTGTTGTCAAAAAATCTATCTACTAGTGCGTTGTAATTTGCCCAAAGTGTTTTAGCGTAAGCACCAGGTACTGGTCCAACTTCTTTCCACTCTGTTTGTATGGCCTTAAATGCGTTGAATTCAATATTTGTTTCCTCAGAATCAACAAACTCCCTCAGTTTTTCTAAGATCTCTTGTTTTTTCTTGAGGTTGGCATCTTTTCGGTTTTCCTGATCTTTGACATATTGAATTTTGTGATCCCTAATTAGCTTATAATTCGCTTCAAACCGATCGGTTAATTCATCATTTTTAAAATCAAAATCTCCTTCTTCGCCACCTTCAGCTATAAATTTATCTAAAGCAGCCTGTCGTTCCTTATCTTTAATTTCATCGAAATAAGGCTTAATCTCACGTGCTTTACGCTCTGCCTTAATGAAATTAGCACTTTGAGAAAGCTCGCGAATAGCAGCTACCAGTTCTTCCTTGTTCAGGTTGCTATAGTCAACATCTTCGTGTTCTTCTTCCTCTTCCTCGTCTTCCTCAGATTTTTCAGGTAGATCTTCTTCAGAGGTTAACTCTACCTCTTTTTTTGATTTTGAACCTTTCTGATTTGCTGCAGGTTCTTCTTTTGGTGCGTTTTTTTCTTCAGTAGAATCTTTAGATTCACTTACTTCAGGGGTATTTGAAGCTACTTCACTTACCTCATCTGCCTCACTTTTTGATGCCTCTACGTTTTCTGCTTCTGTAGCTTCACTCTTAAGTTCTTCACCATTTTCAGGTGTAACAGATGGTATTTCTTTAGCTTCTCCTTCCTGTTCCTGTAATTCCTTCTCGTTGTCCATCATATACCGATTACGTCTTCATAAAGCGTAAAATTAGTAAATTCATTCAATTTAGTCTTGGGTCAATGGGATAATTTGAATAGACGTTATATCGTCCGCCTAAACCTTTTAATACGCGCTTCCATAAAGCCTCCGAATCATGGTCAAACACGAGCGTACTTGTGGCATTAGGAGTCACTATCCATGAATTAGCGTCCAGTTCTTCCTGTAATTGACCAGATGACCAACCCGAATAACCAACGAAGAATTTAAAATCTTCTGCTTTTATTTTTTTTGTATCTATTAAAATCAATAATTGTTCAAAGTTGCCACCCCAAAAAAGACCGTTGCCCAAATCTACTCCGCCTTCTAAATATTCTGCTTTATGAATGAAGTGTAAAGTGTCCTGCTGTACAGGGCCGCCAATGTGCACTGGCTCCGGAAAATCGTTTACATCTTCGATAATATCCTCCAAGTTAACAGCACTCGGCTTGTTTAAAATAAACCCAAAAGAACCTTCGTCATTATGTTCACACATAAGAACTACAGTGCGCTCAAAATTAGGGTCGGGCAGGAAAGGTTCTGAAATTAACAGCTTTCCCTTTTCCGGTTTTAGGTCGTTTTTAAATTTAAAAAAATCCATCAATGCAATGCTGCTTTAATTGGTTGCTTGCTGAGTATTTCAGCTTCTATTTTATTTAACTCTTTCAATCTATTATAAACAATATCTTCATCAAAATAATTTAGGGCCATTTTAACGAAGATATTTCCATGTTTTGCTTCACTTGCCCAGAGATTGTGATAAAACTTCTTTAAATCGCCTTCAGGGAGGTTCTCATACACTAATCTAAACCGCTCAGCTCCCCTACATTCTACGATGGATGCAAGTAAAAGTCTATCAAGAAACCGATTTTCTACGTCTGACCTGCAATTGTCAACCAGTTCTTTCACATACATGTCCTGCCCCATTTTAGCGGGCAAGCGTACTCCGCGCTTTTCCATTATTTCATAAACCTGCTGAAAATGTTCGAGTTCTTCGACAGCTGTCTCTATTAATTCAGGGATAATCTCCACCCGATCTGGAAACTTAGCTACAAAGCTCATGGCCATCGCGGAGGCTTTACGCTCACAATCGGCATGGTCTTGAAGGAATGTGTCAAAATCGTTCATTACAGCATCTATCCACTGCTGAGAACTAGCACTTTCTAACTCAATACTCAATTTCATACTTCAATTAACCGCAAAAGATTTATTTATTAAAAATCATCGGGTGATTAATCTCTAAACAATTTATTTTTGGCCTATGAACAAAGATATTTCTTCAATCAGAAAGGATTACACCAAGCTGTCGTTAGATGTAAATGATGTAGATAAAAATCCGATAAATACATTCAACAAATGGTTTGATGAGGCATTAAAGTCTGAAGTGCTCGAGCCAAACGCAATGAGCCTGGCTACAGTTGATAAAAATGGCATCCCTGCTAATCGAATTGTGCTTTTAAAAGAGGTAGACAAGGGTTTTGTGTTTTACACGAACTATCAGAGTGATAAAGGCAGAGAACTTGAGCATAATCCAGTGGCTTCGATTAACTTCTTCTGGCCAGAATTAGAACGACAGGTTCGAATTCAAGGGTATGTAGAAAAAGTGAGTGAAGAAATGTCTACCAAATATTTCCAAAGCAGACCTAAGGAAAGCCAGATTGGCGCCTGGACATCTCCGCAGAGTAGTGCAATAAAGAATAGAGCCATTTTAGAACAGCGAGAAGCAGAATTAATTAAGAAATTTGAAAAAGACAGCGTTTTACCAAAACCAAAACAATGGGGAGGTTACAGGGTAAATCCTTTTCATATTGAGTTCTGGCAAGGAAGACCAAGCAGATTACATGACAGAATTTCGTACACATTGATTGACAACAAGTGGAAGATCAATAGGCTGGCACCTTGAGTAGTGTATATTTTCAACGTTACGCTTACAAAAATCAAATATTAGTAGATAAGCCATCTGATAACCTCGGCATAGTTATTACCATTCCTTGTTTTAACGAGCCTAATCTGATTGAAAGCCTCGCAAGCATTGCTTATTGCCATCCTGGTCGCGTTGATGTAGAGGTAATCATTGTGATTAACCACAGTGAAGATGATTCTGAAGATATAAAACAATTTAACCAAAAGACTTTTGAAAAGGCACAGCAGTTCGCCACAACTTATAACACTAATCATATAAAATTTTACCCAATATTAGAAGTTCTTCCACCAAAACATGCTGGTGTAGGTTTGGCTCGAAAAATAGCGATGGATGAGGCTGCTTATAGACTAACAAGCATAGATAAGTTGGATGGAATTATTGTATGTTATGATGCTGATAGTCAATGCGATGATAACTATTTGTTAGAGTTAGAAAGATACTTTGACCAGCATAAAAATTGCCCGGGTTGTAGTATCTATTTTGAGCATCCGTTGGAAGGAGAATTTGAAGATGAGGTGTATGAAGCCATTATTGATTATGAGCTTTTTTTAAGGTATTATGTGCATGCCTTACGATATGCAGGCTTTCCATTTGCACACCAAACCATTGGTTCTTCAATGGCGGTACGCAACGCTGAGTATCAAAAGCAAGGTGGAATGAACAGACGAAAAGCAGGAGAAGATTTCTATTTCTTACACAAGATAATTCCACTGGGCAATTTTGGTGAGTTGAATACCACTCGCATTATTCCTTCTCCACGTAAAAGTGATCGGGTACCTTTTGGTACGGGCAAGGCAGTGAATGATTGGTTGAATAAAGGAAATTTAGAAACTTATAACTTCAAAATCTTTGATGATTTGAAAGAATTTTACACCAAATTAAATTTGGTTGTAGATTATAACTCACTATTAAACAGTTGGTTAGATGAAATACCCGAACTACTCATTGAATTTGGAAAAACAATTGAGTTAACAGAGCATGTAGTTCGTATCAAAAGAAATTCTTCCAATTTAAACTCCTTTAGATCGAACTTTCATCGTTGGTTTGATGGGTTTATGGTCTTAAAGTTCGTCCACTTTGCGCGTGATAATTACTATCCTAACTACCCTATTTCAGAAGCAGCCGTTGCTTTGTTTAAAGCATTGGAGTGGGAACTAGAGGATAGTAATAAAGACTACCTGCTTTCACTACGCGCAATTGACAGAAGTTCTTAACCTACTTTTTCTAGCTTATACTTCCCCTCCCGCACCTGCTTAATCAATTCTGTGCCAAGCTTTTCTGCAACATTCATCAAATAAGTGTCTAGCGTTTTTGCCAGCAAATACACATCGGGTCCCCAAATGTTATTGAGTAAATTATCCCTTGAAATGATTTTTTTAGGATTTTGAGCAAAGAAATAAATAATTTCAAATTCAGATTCTGACAAGACAATTTCTTTACCCTTGTAAGCCACTGATCTGTTTTTTCTGTTAATTGTAAGATCCCCGAGATGAATTTCCTTTACGCATTTACGGATAATCAGCTTCCTTTTAAGAACTGTACTTATTTTATGGGTCAGAGCTCTGAGTCCGGTAATCTTTTGTATAAAATCATCACCCCCGGTTTCTAACGCTTCATTTTGCAGCTCTTTGTCTGACTTAGCAGTAAGAAAAAATATATAAGTATTATTAAACTCAGAGCTTTCTCGAAGTTGCCTGCATACTTCAATGCCATTTATTTTTGGCATCATAATATCCAGAATGATAAGATCTGGCTGGAAGCTCTTAGCGGCAGTTAAACTATCTGTACTCTTACTAACTGTTTCGATCTCATAGCCTTCCTTTTCTAAGTTGTAGGCAAGAAGTTCAAGTATGTCTTTATCATCATCAATAATGAGTATTTTATTCTTTTTAGTCTCAGAGTTCATTAGCCACTATTTTGTCTACAATTGCCTGGGTTTCGTCTTGATAGTTTACTTCGATGTTTTGTTCAGAATCTATCCAGTTTTGAATTTTCATCACTGATTTTTTACCAAGTTTTTTAGCAACAGGAATTCCCATTTTTTTTAAAGCTTCAGCATTACATTGCTGCTCATACTGGCCTTTCATGGGTATCACCATCAATTTCTTTTTTAGAAAGAGTGCCTCTGATGGCGTTTCAAAACCTGCACCGCAAAGTACTCCAATGGAACTTGTAAGCGAATTCACAAAGCGCTCATTGTTAATGGGCTCAATGCTTACATTCTCATGCCAGTGGCTTGATTTAGTGTGTTTTGAAAATACCTTCCAATCCACTCCCTTTACCTGGCTTAGCACTTTAATGATTTTTTCATCTGAATAGGCTGGTAGATAGACGGTGTAATGCCCATTTTTAGTTAATTCTTTTTGGCGGATAGAATTCCTAACGATTGGTGTATAGATGTTCTCATCGAAAGAATTGAAATGAAAGCCATAATGCTTTGTAGCCGGAGCATAGTTTTTAAGGATGGATTGCCCCACAATATCCAATGATTTAGGCTTGGGACATTTGTTAGAAAGTAAAGCACTCTGATGGCTTAATGCAATGACTTTTTTGCCTTTTAGTTTAGCTGACCAGGCAGATATAGGTTCAAAATCATTGATAATCAGATCATATTGTTCAATAGGCAGGTCATGAACTTCTTTCCAAATTCGTCTACTGCTATTTTCATTGAAGGTTTTACCTATATCTATCCCTCCTTTCTTTCCAAAGAAGAAGCTCAGCCCTTTCGATTTGTATTTGATTGAATAAGGCAAAACAATGTCAGCCTGCGCACCACTTACCATATAATCAACCTGACCATGCTTTTCCAATGCCGGTGCAACATCCATGGCCCTACTCATGTGGCCATTACCAGTGCCTTGTATTGCGTAGAGGATTTTCATTTTTTTGAAACTGTTAAAAATTCTGTGACCATGTCCTGAAACAAATCGTTATTAGATCGATATTTCTCCTTCACTTTACCATTCGATTTTTTGATTTGTTTAGCCAACTCGTCTGTTCTAAAATCATAGATTGACCATTGACCATCATTATACTCCAGAGCAGTCATATTTTCGACCCAATCACCACTATTTAGGTAAGTTACTTTTCCATTGGAAGTGCTTATCTCCCTATGTTGTGGTTGATGGATATGCCCGCAAATCACATAATCGTATTTATTATCGATAGCAATATCTGCGGCAGTGGTTTCAAAGTCATCAATGAACTTAACTGCGGTTTTTACGCTGTCTTTAATACGCTTTGATAGCGATATTTTACCTCTACCCATTGAACGAAGACAGAAATTCACGAACGTATTGAGGATGATTAAGGAATCATAACCCACAGCCCCTAGCTTAGCCAACCACTTGGAATATTGCATGGTAACATCAAATACATCACCATGAAAGAACCATGCTTTTTTGCCATTTAGTTTAAGAACCAGCTTGTTCTCTATGCGAAACGAGCCAAGCTTAAACCCAACAAATCGTCTGAGCATTTCATCGTGATTACCTGTGATGTACACTACTTCAGTCTTATGGCTGAGTACGCTGGTGATATACTTAATAATTTGCATGTGTGATGACGGCCAATAGCGCTTACTGAACTGCCACATGTCAATAATATCACCGTTAAGAACGAGTTTTTTTGGATTTATAGTTTTGAGATATTGCAGTAGTTCTTCTGCCTGACAGCCATATGTGCCAAGGTGCACATCAGAGATCACTACTACTTCTACATCTCTTCTTAATTCCTTTTTCATAGGTATAAACAAAAAAAGATACCTCGCCTGATTATCTTATAACTTATGTTAAAATCAAACGGGTATCTATTAACCATACAATGCAAATGTATCGTCTAGTTTTTACCTCATAATATCCAAACTATTAACTGTCAATTATCAATCGGTATTGCACGATTAACCTACTATGAAGAATGTTACGCGATTGTTAGTATTACTCATATCTTAGGCTTTCAACAGGATTTACATTGTTTAACTTGAGCAGATGGTAGCTTACTGTAAAAAGCATCACAACTAACAATATGCCTGCTGGAATAATGAAATAAATGATATTAAGATCAATTTTATTAGTATAGTCTTCCAGCCATTTAGTACTTATTAACATGGCAAGTGGAATGGCAAATATTGACGCCATTATGAATAATTTAAAAATTGGGGTAAAATTCACCTTAAATAAGGATACTGTAGACGCTCCGAGTGTCTTTCTTATACCTACTTCTTTGGTCTTACGCTCCATATTAAAAAACGACAGACCAAATAATCCCATTCCAGCTAGTAGAATTGAAACTCCTGTAAAGCTTATAATGATGTTGGCAAGAAACGACTCGTAGCGATACTCTTCTGCAAATTTTTCATCTAAAAAGGCATATTCAAAATTTACACTTCCAAATGCAGCGTTATAAAGTTTGTTTATATCTGTGATTAACTGGTTAGTTCTAGCCAGCCCCTGATTACCCAAATTATATTGAATAGTAAAGTACTGTGGGTTATTCTCAAAAATAAAAATGGCCGGCCTACTTTCCATTAGCAGAGATGTATGCTGATAATTTTTAATTACGCCAATAATCTCAAACTCATCTTTACCATCGTTGGTCACCTTCATGCCAATGGCCTGCTCTAACGACTCGATTTCTAATGGATTAAGTGCACTTTCGTTAATAACTGCTTTTTTCTCATTACTAAAATCATTAATGGATGTGCTACCAAGGAGCACCTCTGGCTGATAAATTTCAACGTATTCTTCATCAATATAGGTCACATTGATGCCATACTCTCCTACTCTTTCTGCGGGCTTGTCAACTCTACGCATGCTGTTAGTAGCCCAATTAAAGCCATGTGCAGGAACACTGCCCGAGGCAGACACATTTTGCACTGCGGCTAAACTTTCAAGAGAATTACGAAATGTGATGGCTTTCTCAAGATAATTATCAACTTGTTCTTTGGGTTTGTTTACAATAATTTTCTGGTCAATATTTATTCCCAGATTATAGTTTTGGAAGTAACGAATTTGTTCATAGATAACATAGGTGGTGATCATCAGTATCAGCGAGACGGCAAATTGTATTCCTACACTAACATTGCGATAGAACTTACCATTGCCATTATCGGACACTTTACCCTTCATTACCTTTATCACGGAAAAGTTGGAAATAACCAAAGCCGGCTGAAATGTCGACCACAGCAAGGCTATTGCAATAGGAATCAGACTCAAATAAACTGACGAGTCTGATGCAAAAACAGAGGATTCGAATGCTTCACCTATACCGTTGATCAACCATGGCTGTATAATTTGAATGATGGTAACAGCAAATGCCAATGCCAACAGATTAAGTGCCATTGATTCTAGCGCAAACTGAGCTGTTAACGCCCCACGCGTAGCCCCTAGATTTTTACGAATACCAACTTCTTTGGCACGTTTTATCCCTTTAGCTGTAGATAGGTTCACATAATTTATGGCAGCCAAAAAAACGATAATTGCCGCTATCAACTGTAAGAAATCTAGAATTCTTTGATCCCTGGTTGGTGATATCTCATTTAAAATTCCTGTAGTAGTGTGAATAGATGCGATAGGCTGAGCAATAAGCTCCAACCCTGCTCTTTTTCTATTTTCTTCACCAATATGCTTATCTAAAAATTGCTTGGAGTCAGTTGAACTGAACTGTGTATCATCATTCAATTCAACATAGGTATAAAATTCCCCCCAACCCCAGTTATCAAAAGTTGCCCAGAAGTTATTACTACCTTCTAATGATTTCATAGAAAGTACCGCATCTACCAAGAGATGTGAAG
>NZ_JAVJUY010000086.1:0-2811 GCF_040220315.1 Fulvivirga sp. | reverse complement strand
GAAATCTCCTTTGCTGTCTTTTTTGCATCTCTCTGTATGATTCGCAAGATCCTTTTATCAATTTCATCCAAATCCTCCATAATATTTACTTCTTAATCATTTCATTCTAATTTCTAAAAATAGAAATAACTGCAAATAAATCATATTATAGGAATTATTACTACATATATTCTATAATACATTCAAAAAAACTATAATTAAACACTAATACAAACAATAACAACTTAGTATGTCTGATATAAAACTGGTAATTGGCTCTAGTGGTCAAATTGGTTCAGTTCTTACCAAAGAGCTTCAATTAATCAATGGAGTAGGTGGGGTAGTTGCGGCAGATTTACGAATTAATCCTGAATTTAATGGTGTTTTTGAAAAGCTTGATGCTACTAGTTTTAGACAAGTCAAGCAAATAGTAGATAAGCATAAGGTGGTAGAAATCTATCATTTGGCGGCAATCCTCTCAGCAAAAGGAGAAAATCATCCATTAAAAACATGGGATGTCAATATGAAATCATTTTTTAATATACTGGAAGTGTCAAGATTGACCGGGGTTAAAAAGGTCTTTTTCCCAAGTTCAATAGCAGTATTTGGCAATGGTGTAGAGCGTAAAACTGCTCGCCAATCATCATCATTAAGCCCAACAACGGTTTATGGGGTAAGCAAGGCTGCAGGAGAGAATTGGGCCACTTACTATTCTGATAAATATGGAATGGACATCAGATCACTTCGTTTCCCTGGTATAGTTGGTTATCAATCCAATCCTGGAGGTGGTACAACCGATTATGCAGTTGATATCTTTCACCATGCAATAAAGGGGGAGGCATTCAAATGTTTTCTTGAGCCAGACACCACATTACCTATGATTTATATGGAGGATGCCATCAGAGCTACATTAGAATTAATGGAAAAACCAAAAGAGTATCTGAGTATCAAATCAGCATATAATCTTACAGCAATGAGCTTTTCCCCAAAGAGTCTAGCAAAAACTATATCGCAGACTTATCCAAATTTTGAAATCATCTATGAACCTGACTTTAGGCAAACCATTGCTGAAGGTTGGCCCAGAGAAATTGATGACTCAGTTGCTCGAAAAGATTGGGGATGGGAACCTTCTTATGATATACAATCGATGACTGAAACAATGATTTTACAATTGAACAAAAAGTATGATAGCATGCAAAACTCAAATAAGATTTCTATTTAATAGATTATATATAAAAGCTATGTACGGAAAAATAAAGACAGAATTAAGGGATTATCTCAACAACCTTAAAGTAAACGGACTCTACAAGAATGAACGAATAATTACATCGCAACAAGGAGCAGTGATCAATACGACTAGTCAGAATCAGGTCCTGAACTTTTGTTCAAATAATTACTTAGGTCTAGCTGCAAATACTGAAGTAATGAGTGCAGCATTAAATTCACTTGAATCATTTGGTTATGGCTTATCGTCAGTAAGATTTATCTGCGGGACACAAAGCATACATAGGGATCTAGAAAATAAGATAGCCCAGTTTTTGGGGATGGATGATTCAATACTTTATGCTGCAGCATTTGATGCCAATGGAGGATTATTTGAACCTTTAATGACCGAGGAAGATGTGATTATTTCAGATGAATTAAATCATGCTTCAATCATAGATGGTATTCGACTTAGTAAAGCCAGGAGACTGCGATATAAGCACGATGATATGAACGATCTTGAAAGTCAACTGAAATTATCATCAAATAATCGCCGCAAACTCATTGTTACAGACGGGACTTTTTCAATGGATGGAACCATAGCACAATTGGATAAGATTTGTGATTTAGCTGATCGACATGATGCCTTGGTTATGGTTGATGATTGCCACTCAACAGGAATTATTGGTAATACTGGAAGGGGAACACATGAGTATCGGAAAGTAGTGAGTAGAGTAGATATTATTACCGGAACATTGGGTAAAGCTCTGGGGGGTGCTATGGGAGGATTTACTGCTGCAAAACAAGAGATCGTCGATTTACTAAGACAGCGTTCCAGACCCTACCTATTTTCCAACACGATAGCTCCATCAATAGTTGGAGCAACCTTAAAGGTTTTGGAAATGCTATCTAACTCTTCTGAACTTAGGGATAAGTTACATTCAAATACAGCTAAATTTCGGCAAGGGATGAAAGATGCTGGTTTCGAAATTGTTCCAGGGGAACACCCCATCGTTCCAATCATGGTCAATGAGGCACCTCTGGCTCAAAAATTTGCTCAGCTCCTTTTAGAAGAAGGCATCTATGTTATAGGGTTCTTCTATCCTGTGGTGCCGAAAGGAAAAGCAAGGATCAGAGTACAATTATCAGCGGCCCATGAACCAGAACAAATCTCAAAAGCAATTCAAGCTTTTTCCAAAGTTGGGAAGGAACTGGGTATTCTCATCGGTTAAAAAATTCAAGACCTAAATCTTGGATAAGTTCTTTTCACTATGCTCAAGAACATATTGCGAGTTAAGGGATATTGCTTGGCCCAGCCAAGAATATGAGTAGCATCAACATGTGACTCAGACTATGATATCAAGTGTGCCTATCGCCTTCTTAGTATGTGTAAGTTTTAATTAGACGAATGTCACAATAATACTATTATATTTAGTTATTTTCTAACAATAGTGTCCTAAATAAATCTAAGTGTTGATAAAGATAAAGCAATGACTATTCTGAGAGCCATTTTTAGCCTGTATTGTTGAACAGAACCCCCTGTAGTTCGACCTGACGCCTTCTGGGCTGATGGTCAAAAGGTTTATCAAGCCACTTCTGTAGATCAATTTTCACGAACAAATTCAACCG
>NZ_JAVJUY010000085.1:0-2359 GCF_040220315.1 Fulvivirga sp. | reverse complement strand
TGAGAAAGTTATGGGAATAAGGTGTTTGAAAATTGCAGGGGTGGCCACTGTCAATGATTAAAACTTTTCGTAATGATCTTCCTAATGCCATGCCAGCTGCAAGGCCTGAATAGCTTCCACCAATTATAATTACGTCATATTTTTCTTGTTTTTCCATAGTGTTCATTTTTTTCGGGAGAGGGTAGGAGGGCAATGCGAGGGCTGTCAAAGTAGCCCCGCATTGCATTACAAATTCTCTTCGTGTAAATACGGCCGAATTCGTTGGGCCTGAAACCAGAATTTTCATTTTCTTTTTAGATCGGGCCTTATCAAACCAATTATCAACTCAACAAAGGGGACCCCAAGAAATACTATCCACGGCACCAATGAGGCCGTAAGTATAAAAGTGCGTTGGTATAACGGCATGTTTGCCATGACGTCTCCAAACAAATAAAGAAACAACGTTATGGATGGGTAAATAACCACCCAAATCTTAAGAGAAGCTATGAGCCTCATTTTCGTCTTCATGTCAATATAATTTATGTTTCAAATTGTACCGACAAAGCTATATTGTCTCAAAGTGAGACTGATAGGACAAAAATGAAGTTGGAAAGGACTTATCTGAAATTCTGCCGAAATGCCTGGGGCGAATGCCCGGTGTGCTTCTTAAAAAACCGAATGAAATAGGATGGATCATCGTAACCGAGTTTGTAAGCTATCTGATTAACCTGATCTGAAGTAGCAAGCAAATGCCTTTTACTCTCCAGAATAACCTGCTCATCGATCAGTTCGGAAGCAGTTTTATCTAACAGTTTTTTAGTGATAGCATTTAGCTGAAACGTGGAGAGATTCAATTGGTCAATATAATAGGAGACATCCTTATGGTCAACAAGCTGAGATTCAACTAATGACAAAAATTCTTCAAGTCTGTCCTGTTGGTAAGGTATGTTTTGATCAGTTGAGTCATCTGGGCGTGTTTTGTTTCTTAAGAGTTCGATAAAGAAAATTGTAAGACCAGCCTTGAGAGCTTCACCAAAATTCACTTGTTTTTCCTGATATTCAGTGTTAAGGTTATCCAAAATTGTTTTAAGTCGGTGGAATTGCTCTTCACTTAATTGACAAAAAGTCTGGTGACTAAGTGACCTAAGTAAATCTTTCGAAAACCGGCCAGATGGATAAAAGTCTGGTTTGAATTGCATTAAAAAGCCAGTACTCTCGGCTTTGATTAAGAGTTCATGTACCTGGCCCGGGCGCATAAAAAAAATACAATGGTCACATAACCCGTAGTGCTTAAAATCGATGGCATGACTACCACTGCCTTTTTCGATGGCTATAATAAAGTAGAAATCATGCCGGTGAAGATCCTGTGACAGATCTTGTTTATAAGTCAATTGTTGAACTTTACGTATGCTAAAATGTTCTAGGACTTCTTGGTCTGCATTAGATGCTTTAATATGTCTAACAGGAATACCTTTGATACTCATCTTTTTCTCGACATGTTCTCGAATAACTGTGGCTGCTAACGCTATGATAGGGCGCGTAGGTATAAAGTTAGTTAAGTGCAGTGAAGATAGCGAGCCGGCTAAAAATAAACCAATCCACAAATCCTATCCAAGAGGTGAGCGGCTTAGCAGGCAGAAAAAAATCCAAAGGCTCCAATATCTATGCGTTCCTATCTAATGTTAGCGAGTTTATTTCGTTCTACTTTATTCCTCCGTTAATAGGTTTGGCATGTTAGGATGGTGAAATAAAGTATCTATCAGTCGTCCATCTTTCATGGTTGCTTCGAAAAGCTTTCCGCCAAGTGAGTCGTAGAAAGTGTAGGTTCCGTTGGTTCTATCGTCAATTTTGAATTGAACTTGGCCGTTTCTGTAGTAGCCCGTTTCGCTTATTGGCATTTCGTCTTTCATAAGAGCGACACTTTGAATTTCACCACTATTATAATAGTTCGTCCACTCGCCAACATGATAGCCTTTTTCCTTGTATCCTTGATTTAGAAGAGAGCCATCTGGGTAAAAGTTCTGATACAACCCATGACCTGTGTCGAGTCGATAACTCCAAGTTGACATAACATTGTTGTTATCATATTGACGTTCTACACCATGCCTAAGGCCATTCACATAGGGGGTGACAAATGCCGTATCACCGTTCACTTCAAATTGAATCCAATCTCCTTCCCGTTTGCCGTTAATTCGTTCACCCATCGTCCAAAGTTCACCGCTAGGGTAATACGTTCGTTCGATGTTGTCTGAACAGGAAAAAAGTATGAAAAGAAAGATTAGGTATTTATACATAATGTGCTCGCTAACGCCCCTGTAAGGCGCGTGTTTTTACTTTGTTCAAGGCATAAAACTAGCACGATTTGGGTTTAGAACCTAGT
>NZ_JAVJUY010000084.1:0-3806 GCF_040220315.1 Fulvivirga sp. | reverse complement strand
GTTACCATGCGTAAAATAACATTGGAAAACCTGGAAGTAGCTGTAAACCAATTAAAAAATGCAGATGATTTATCTGACATGAATATCATTTATCAAGGAAAAGAAAAGCGTATTGAGTATCCGTTTTGGCATCACTTAAATGGGCCTATAGCAGATTGTTTGTGGCATGTGGGTCAAATAGTGTCATTCAGGAGAACGAGTGGCAACCCACTCACTTCAGGAGTAAGTTTTTTTCAGGGGAAGGTTAGTAAATAATCTAGCTGCCTACGAGAAAGAATTCGTATGAATTGCAAGGGTTGAATAGCCGGTAGACATTGGACCCTTCGATACCTAAATCAGAAATATATACTGTGCCGCCCTCAAAAAGTAAATTAGAAATTGCGGTTAAACCCTCCTCAGCATTTGAGGGAGGTGCATTAGTGTAATAGAAGTTATCGCTTAACGTAATTGCTAGCTTATTCCCTAGTGCCTCCTGCACTTCAAATTCTCTCAAGTATGTTTGAGTTATTCCATTTTCATCTTCTACAAAAAAGCCTAATGCATTGGCAGGTTCCTCTTCAGAATCAAAACCATAATTAAATGCAAAACCTGTGGCTGTTGGGAAGTAACCTTCAATTATTCCACCCTGAGAAAGCGAATTAAAATCACCATCAAACAAAAAAAGCACATTGACAGAATAGGGTAGTGTAGCATCAGGGATGAAGCTAAATCCAGATTGGTCATAAAGTGTTTTTTTTATTGTTGCAGAGCCAACGCCAGCAATTGAACCCGAATATTCTGGAGTATTTTCCATAGTTAGCGTACAAAGACTTTCGCCTGTAGTTTGGAAGTCAGTTAGCTCAATACTGCTTATGGATATATTTTCGCCATTGAGCGTAAAGGTTAGTGGCGTGAGCAGTTGCAAGCCATCATTAGCAAAAGTGTAACCGGTGGGTAGCGTTAAGTTCACCAGGTTGCCATTGGCTAGTACCTCTTCAATAGTTGTTCCTATTCCCGCAAAGTCGGGCTGTATTACACGTTTGTTCAAATCTACCGACCAGAAAATGGAGATGTTTTTATTATTTAAGATGACCTGTTGTTTTGGTGGCTCGCCTCCAAATATTACTGGTGTAATGCCATCAAAAGCCTGAAAGTTTTCAGATTGATCCAGTGCGAACAGTTGATCGTCAGAAGCACTTGCAGGAGTAAGTCTGATGATGGTAATATCGGTTAAATCTGATTTGCTCGCAAAAATGAGATCGTCATTATCTTCTTCTATGAAAATGAATTCAAATTCGGCACCAAATTGTGAAGACTCCAATTCAAACAAATAATGAAATGCACCATATGTTTCAAAAATCAGCTCTAATGATAAAGCATTATCAATGCGATATGGAATGGTTTGGTCAACAAACTCCCTGTTGTTAGCTGTCAGGTCTGATTGTATTCGAACTTGCCCATTATCATTAAAATCAAGCAACATAAAGTATACACCAGACCCCGAGACCGGCTGATACTCCAGACGCCAACCATTTGTAGGTGACGTGAGCTTGTCGGCCATATCTTTGATAGCAGCAGCGGTTCTTTGTTCAGGAGGTGTAATATTTGAATCTTCTTCTGAGCAAGAATAAAAAAGAAATGCAGCCAATATAATGTGTAGGTACCTCATTTATAATCTTGATTGAACAGCTTCACGTAAATCTTTCAGGTTAATACCAGTAACCTTCTCATAATGCTCACTTATTGAACTAATTTTAGCCTGTAACAAGGCCTTTCCTTCGTTTTGCGCCACACATTCAGGGCTTTCGCAATTGGGTGTTTCAGTAAGAAAATCATCTGTAAAGTCAGGGTAAAACAGGTAGTAGGCTACTGTTTCTGCAAAATCTTCATTCGGGGAGCTAGTGGCATAAGGAGACACAAATCCTCTGGCCAGGGCCTCCTCGTCTGGCAAATTAAACCACGAGCCCGGGCTGGTATAGCCTGTTGCTGCAATGGTTTCAAACGCTGCAGGCAACTTATATCGCTGATGGACAATGTGTGCAAATTCATGATACACAGTGTTCAACTGTTGTGAGCGCCAATCTACATCAGAAGGATCTATTGAATTAACATCAGTAAATGTTATTTGCGCACCAGCATCGGCAGTACCCAGTGTTACTGTGCCGTCTTCATTATAAATTAAACCACCTAAAAACACAATTTCGGCAGGCACATGACCTTCGAAAAACGCTTCACCGCCCTGTACGTCAATATAAGGGCCGATCCAAAAGTCTTCGATAAAATCCAGCATAGGTCTGACTACTTCTAAGCGGGGAGGGGTAACACGTTCACCAGGATTTACATATCTGTCAACAAACCGATAGCGGATGGCCATGCCATACTTCTCAGTAAAATTGCTTTGAATGTACTGATCCAGCTCCGTCATATTTGGATTACCCGTTGTTTTTACTGGCACATTCAGCTCTTCCTTTTCATAACAGGAGCTAAGTAGTGCGATTAGGATAAGTAGAACGATTTTATCTAAATATTTATCCATGACTATCTCGGATTTGGTTCTAAACCTCCAACATCAACAGCTGATTGGGGTATTTGTAATGCTTTTCGTTCATCATCGCCTCTAAGTGTGATAGTGGTAATGCCGTCTTGCAGTGTATGCTGTACAGGAATTTGATAGCGTTTAAGATCAAACCAACGCATACCTTGCATGATAAATTCTTTACGTCTCTCCAGCAGAATGTAGTTCAGCAGAATAAATTCATCTGTGAACGAAGGGTCGTTCTCTACACCAAAAAACTGCCGTAAAAGAGACATTGAAAGCACCGGATCGCCACCGCTATATCTTCTATCCGTAAACACCTGTAAGTCGGCAATAGCAGCATCAACATTGCCCAATGCGGCATGGGCTTCTGCGCGGTTTAGTAAAACTTCCTCACCTCTGAATGCCAGAGCAATATGATAAGGAAAGCCTGTATTTGAATTAAGGCTGCTTCGCTCAAATAAACTCTCATAGCGAACTGGAAATAGTGCATTATCTCCTTTTACAAAAGCAGGGTTTTCACGTTCATCGGTTGTTCCGGCAAATGGCCGAGTGGCAAAAAGGTTGCCATAAGGCGTGTTAAGTGGACCAAAGGCAAAATCAGTGCGCTGTACTAATGAAATTTTTCTCATGAGCATCAGGTTAGCCGGCAGGTTAGGTGAGGAGTAAAGTTGAGGATAGCCTGTAAGTGATGATTTAGCCACCTGAAATTCTGTAGAAGTAAGGTCTCTTACAAATACAGAAGGGTCTGCGCCTAAAAGCCTGGTGCTGTAGTCTTCGCACCTAATAAAATCGCCTTTGAATAAATAGAAGCGTGATGCAAACGCTAATGCTGCATTCTCATTGAAATGATATTTGCCTGAATTGGCGAAAAATGTATCATCCACTAAATCCAATCCTATCAATAAATCATCTTCAATTTTATCATATACCCGGCTTACTGATTCACGGGTATACGTTTGTAAAAATTTTGTTTCTGGGGTTCTCACATACGGCACGCCCAAATCCGACCGGGAAGACTGAAAGTTAAAGTGCTCTCCAAAAAGGTTTACCAGCATAAAATGGCCATAGGCTCTGGTTAATCGAGCCTCAGCTTCAACTGCCCTTTTTTGAGCAATTTCTTCTTCTGTTGAAGCGGGTAGTTCATCAATTACCGCCAAAACTTCATTGGCATGCGCAATGGCATCATACGTCTGAAACCAGAAAAATACAGGAGTGTCAGGATCTGTAGGGTCGGAGATTACATCTTCCCATTGGTACATGAGCAGATGTTCAGGGCGAATGTTTGTGC
>NZ_JAVJUY010000083.1:0-14463 GCF_040220315.1 Fulvivirga sp. | reverse complement strand
CAAACAGCGATATATTATAAGCAAAAAGTATCCTGATCTGTATTTGGAGAAATATGGTTCAAGATGGCAATATTCAACTAAGTCTTTGAAAAAAATTGATGAACTACATTCGGACATTTATCCTTTTGGAACAGCAAAATTATTACATCTGTTACCCCCAAATTCTGGCGGATTCAAAATATTAGGCCTATGGGGATGGCAATTAGCTGGAATTCTCATACTTATAATTATTTGTGTTGTTCTACATAAAGTATTTACACTTATAATTGAGAAGCTTATTATTCAATTGCTATTGAAAATGGGTTATAGGAAACTGGCAGATGAAGTGGTAATTCCTGTAGCAAAACCAATCAGCTTTTTAATCATTTTTCCATTACTCATTGTTTTTGTGCCTGTTCTACAGCTTCCTATTGGAATGAGTAAATATGTGATATTGGCTCTAAAAGCCATTTGGCCTGTATTTGCCATTGTTTTCTTTTATCGACTGGTAGATATATTCTCTATCTACCTATCTAAAATGGCAGAGAAAACGGAGAGTACCCTTGATGATCAATTAGTGCCGCTATTGCGTAAAGTACTTAAAACCTTTGTTGTAATAGTAGGTGGCTTATTCATACTAGATAATCTAGAGTTTGACATTACTGGATTAATTGCAGGTATTTCAATAGGTGGTTTGGCATTTGCGTTGGCCGCGCAGGATACCATTAAAAATTTCTTCGGCTCGCTTATGATATTCGTAGATCGACCTTTCCAGGTAGGTGACTGGATAACTTCTGGTGATGTTGACGGTACGGTAGAAGAAGTTGGATTCAGATCGACAAGAATACGAACTTTCAGGAACTCAGTGATGTATATTCCTAATGGGGTGATCACTAATCAAATGATTGATAATCATGGGTTAAGGGTGTATCGCAGGTTTATGACCAATATATCACTAACATATGATACACCTCCAGATTTAATTGAAGTGTTTGTAGATGGGTTGAAGGAAATCGTGAAAAACCACCCTAAAACACGTAAAGATTATTACGAAATTCATTTTAATAATATGGGGGCATCTTCACTTGATGTGCTGTTTTACATATTCTTTGAAGTGCCATCCTGGACAGATGAGTTAAGGTCTAGACATGAAGTGCTTTTGGAAGTGGTTAAATTAGCAGAAAAGCTGGGTGTAAACTTTGCGTTTCCTACTCAAACTTTACATGTAGAGACTTTCCCTGAGAAAAAAGGAAATTCTCCGGAGTATACAAAGAATACGCCTGAATTGAAGAAAAAGCTAGAGGAATTTTTAGCTGCTAAGCGCGCTCAATAAGGAACTCTTCAATAGCAGAATACACTTCATTTAATTGTGCTTCTGTAATGATGTATGGGGGTAGAATGTAAATAAGATTTCCCAATGGTCTGAGTAATACATTTCTTGAAATGAAAAATGGGTATAGCTGATTTCTCATTTCACTGAAATAGGATGTATCATTTGCCGATTTAAATTCTAATGCCAGAATTGTTCCCAATACCCTTACGTCCTTCACAATAGGTTGTGATTTGATGGATTTGGCAAATTTCATGTGACATCGATTTATTAATTCGATACTCTTTTTGCAATCCAGCTTTTGTAGTAATTCAAAACTCGCATTAGCAGCAGCACAAGCCATTGGATTAGCAGTGTATGAATGACCATGCAAAAATGCTTTTTTCAAATCTGTAGTTTGAAATGCATCTTCTATTTCCTTTGTGCAGGATGTGACACCTAGGGGCAGAGCACCTCCTGTCAATCCTTTAGAAAGACAAAATATGTCTGGTGTATTAGCCAAATAGTCTGAGGCAAATAGCTTTCCTGTTCTTCCAAAACCAGTCATCACTTCATCGGCAATACATAAAACACCATGGTTATGCGCAAGAGATATCAATTCAGCTAAAAAAGTGGCATCGTACATTCTCATTCCGGCAGCTCCTTGAACTAATGGTTCAAAAATAAAGGCACCTATATTTTCTGACTTTAATAAATCAAGGAACTGATTTTTTATTTTATCGAGATTTGATGGGGTGGGGAATTCAATAAATTCAACGTCAAAAAGATGATTGAAAAAAGGCCTTGTGAAATCTCCACGCTCACCTACTGACATGGAGCCAAACGTATCTCCGTGGTACGCTCCATCAATGGCTATGAACTTACTTTTCTGTTCACCTTTATTATACCAATACTGGATAACCATTTTGAGTGCAACTTCTACTGAAGTGCTTCCATTATCCGAATAGAATATTTTATGCTGATTAGACGGTAATATTGAAAGTAGGTTTTCTGCTAATGTAATGGCTGGTTGATGTGTGAAGCCTGCAAAAATGATATGCTCTAATTCAGAAGCTTGTTGTGCAATTGCCTTTGTAATTTCTGGGTGGGAATGGCCATGCACATTTACCCACCATGATGATATAGCATCAATGATTTTGCGGTCATCTTCGGTAATTAAATACACTCCCTCGGCTCTTTTAATCATTATCGGATCATCAACACCTTTTAAAGGGGTAAATGGGTGCCAAACAGATTTCTTATCTCTACCAACCCAACTCATTCCAACGTTTTTTTAATTTTAAACTTAGCGATTTCACTGCATCTGCGTCAATTGTAGCTAATTGACCCACTTTGTATATACATGGGCAATCGGCATGGTGCATAATTATTTCTTCTGTAGAAGGGTTTGGTGCTCCATTGAAGATTATTCCTTTCAGTTTTATATCAGCATTTTTGAGATATTTGAGTGATAATAGCGTGTGATTAATACTGCCCAAATAATTATTAGAGACAAGAATGACTTCCGAATTTAATGGTTTTGCCAAGTCGATTACAAAATCATTTTTGTTTATTGGAACTAAGCAACCACCGGCTCCTTCAATAATTAAATTTTGTTCATCGGGCAAACTAAAATCCTCAATCGAGATTTTAACATCATCTACTTCTGCAGCATAATGAGGTGAAGCTGGAGTATTTAATATATATCTTTCAGGTACCGTTTCTACTTTGCCACCTGTTAATTGCTTTATTACTGACGTATCAGTTGGTGTGCCGGCTTGAATAGGTTTCCAGTACTTTGCTTCCAATGCCAAACTTAATGCAGCTGAAATGACGGTTTTTCCGCTATCGGTTCCTATTGCAGTTACGAAATAGTTCATAAGCCTGCTAAGGTAGTCACCAGATTTTTAATTTCATCTTCTGTATTGAATGAATGCAGACAAATTCGAAGCCTTTCTTGTCCTTCTTTAACTGTAGGTGAAAGTATGGGGCGAATATCAAATCCAGATGATTGAAGGCTTGACGCTAAACTCTTAACATGATCATTCCCACTAATTAATATGGTTTGAATAGGGTGATCGCTGTTTATCCTTGCATATTTATTTTTTAGATGTTGATTATAAAGGCTGATATAGAGCTTAATGTTATTGTGTAATTGAGTTCGTTCCTTACCCACATTTGATAGATGACTAAAGGCTTCCTTAATAACAATGTAAGAATGATCTGGCAGAGCTGTTGTGTAGATAAATGGTCTGGCAAAATTTACCAAATAACTAATCAATTCTTGAGAGCCGGCTACCGCAGCGCCATGGCAACCCATCCCTTTACCAAAGGTATATATTCTACAGAAGACCTTATTTTCCAGACCTAATTCTTCAGACAATCCACCCCCCAATAATCCATAAACCCCAGTAGTATGTGCTTCATCCAATATAAGCCTTGCGTTATTCGATTTACATAATTGAATGAGCTCTTCAAGTGGCGCAAAGTCACCATCCATTGAGTATGCAGATTCAACTATGATGTATTTATCTCCTTCAGTGGTTGCTAACCTTTTATTAAGATCGGATAGATCGTTATGTCTAAAAGATTTTTTGTTAGCTAGGCTTAACCTCATGCCGTCTTTGATGCTTGCATGCACCAGCTCATCATAGAAAATAGTATCTCCTTTTTGAGGAATGCATGAAAGAACCGCCAGGTTGGCTGAATAACCGGAATTTAAAATCAGACAACTTTCCGATGAAAATTGGTTGGTCAAAAAAGATTCTGTTTCTTCTGCAATTAAGCTGTTACCAGATAATAGCCTAGAGCCAGTTGACCCCAGATTTAAATCTTTAGTCAGCTTATCAACTTTTGCTTTTAATGTGTCATTTCTGGAAAGACCTAAATAATCATTAGACGAAAAGTCTATTAAGCCATTGGTTGACTTTAAGCTTCTTAGGCTATTATTCGCTTTTCTTTTATTTAATTGATCAGTAAGCCTTTTAGGAAGGGTCATTTCTAAAATGTTTCTATTTTAGCGGCTAAAATACTGATTATCCAATCCTTGATGAAAATACCAGCCTTTCTATTTTTTCTTCTACCAATTAGTTGCTTTGCTCAAGAGGTTTTTAATAGTCATCGAATGGATAGAGAGTTGACTGTGCGGTATGACAATGATGTGGTATTTGTTATCGATCAGTATTATACATCAGGAGCTGATATTTCTTATGCTCGGGTGGTGAGTGAGGAAAAGCTTTTAGGACGACTTTTTAAGACATCTTATGAACAATCTAAAGTACTAATGAGGATTGATTACGGGCATAAGATTTTTACTCCTCAGAAAATACGAGAGCCGGATGTGGCTAGAAGGGATCGGCCATTTGCCGGGTGGCATTATACTGGATTATGGATTGATAATTATCCTTCAAAAAATGCTTCAAACCAATATGGTGTTAGATTAGGTATGGTGGGACCAAGTTCAGGTATTGGAAATTTTCAACTTTGGTGGCATGATGTAGCCAGTATTACAGCACCTAAAGGTTGGGAGTATGAAATCCAGGATGAGTTTGTGGTTAACCTTAATTACTTAAGAACTCAAAGAATACCAATTGCTAAATCTTTTGATTTGGTTAGTGAAACGCAATTGACAGCAGGTAACGGTAACACAAGAGCCTATCAACAGTTGACAATGCGCTTGGGTGAGTTAAATCCACTTGACAACTCAGGTTATAATCGTAGCAGATTATCTAAGAGCATTCCTGAAATAGGAACAATAGACCAATTTTTGGAAGAAGGCTTTTTCTTTTATGGATTAAGAGCGGAGTACGTCAATCACAATATTTTTATTGAAGGGAGTAGAATTGGCAGTTCTAGCCCTCATGAAGAAAGGGCAGAAGATTTTATGATCACCCATGTTTGGGGTGGAGTGTATTCTAGCCATTATACAACTTTTAGGGTTTTATTCTATCGAATGAGCCCGGAAGTAGTTGGCGGAAAAGTGCACCGTTTTATTAGTTTAGAACTTGGCTTTAGGTTTTAGATCATTTTTTTGATCTCATTTTTTCGAGCTGATCCCACATATCTTGTGGTACAGCTTCAAGCCCGTTAAACTCACCAGCACCGTTTATCCATTCACCTCCATCAATGGTTACAACCTCACCATTTACGTAAGAAGAATAATCAGACATTAAGTAAGCGGCCAGATTCGCTAGTTCCTGATGTTCACCGAACCTTTTTAGCGGTATTCTTTTCAGCGGATCGATTTGCTCGGCCACTTCACCTGGAAACAATCTTTTCCATGCACCTTCTGTTGGAAACGGGCCGGGGGCAATAGCGTTACTTCTAATATTATACTTTGCCCATTCAGCCGCTAACGACCTTGTTAGCGCCAACACACCTGCTTTAGCGCATGCAGATGGTACCACATAGCCGGAGCCTGTCCATGCATAGGTAGTTACAATATTTAAAAATGTGCCAGCCTGTTTTTTGTCAATCCAGTTTTTACCATTGGCAAGTGTAAAGTTATACGTTCCTCGCAGCACAATGTCAACTACAATATCAAATGCTCTATGCGAAAGTCTTTCTGTGGGGCTGATGAAATTTCCAGCGGCATTGTTTAACACTCCATGAATTTGTCCGAATCTTGATTCAGATTCTTTGATCACATTTAGCACTTCATCATACTTTCTGATATCACAGGCTACAGGTAGCACCTTTCCACCGGTCTCTTTTTCTAATTCTTCAGCGGATTTTTCAAGTACTTCTAACTTTCTACTGGTTATAACCAGATTGGCACCCAGTTCTAAAAAGTACTTCCCCATTGATTTACCTAATCCTGTACCACCACCTGTTACAATAATGGTTTTTCCTTTGAGAGAATCTTCTTTGAGCATGCCAGTCATAATAGTATCTTTTAACTTTAAATATATTTAATCATTAGTCGAGTAAACAGAACAAACTACTTTTTATTTCGTTTGCCGATTTCGGATATTAGTAATTAAATATAAAATGCATGAGAAAGTTAATTGTTTTCATTTGTTTGTTTGTGTTGATAGTATCGTGTGTTACTCAAAAGAAGTATGACGAGTTGTTGGCAAGTAAAATCAATCTCGAAACAGATTTAGCCAATAGCAGAGATAGCTTGGCAACAGCATTGGCAACTATTGACAGGCTAAATGATGAGATAGCTGCTCTAAAGAAAGATACCATTCAACTTAGGAATAAAATCAGGAATTTAACTGGTGATTTGAGCAGTTTAAGCCAGGATCATGCACAGCTTCAGCAATTGTATGATAACCTTTTAGGTAATAGCGGAAAAATGACTCGTGATTTAGCGGAACAGCAGGAAAGACTACTTGCTACCAAAGAAGAACTTGAGAGAGCAAGACAACAAAATGAACAGCTTAGCGCTGATTTGGCTGTGCGGGAACAAAAGGTGAAAGAATTAGAACAAATTCTTGAGAATAAAGATAAGGCTGTGCAAGCGCTTAAAAAGAGAATTAATGAGGCATTATTGAATTTTAAAGAAAGTGATTTAACAGTTTCAGTAAAGAACGGCAAAGTGTATGTCTCACTGGCGGAGCAGTTGTTATTTAAATCAGGAAGTACAAGTGTTGACCCTAAAGGTGTTAGTGCCTTGCAACAATTAGCCAAGGCTATTAAAGATCAGGAAGATTTGAATATAATGGTAGAAGGCCATACTGATGATGTGCCTATCTCCAGAACGTCACAATATATGAATGATAACTGGGATCTGTCTGTGTTAAGAGCTACATCAATCATTAGGATTCTAACTAAGGCGGGAGTGTCTTCAGATCAGGTAATGGCTGCTGGTAGAGGTGAGTTTATGCCAGTTGATTCTAATGATACCAAAGAAGGAAGGCAGAAGAACAGAAGAACGGAAATAATTATCACGCCCAATTTGGATGAGCTGTTTCAGATTTTAGAAACCAATTAAAAAAAAGATCGCTGTTTCAAAAGTTCTTGATTAAAAAAAGAAGACCAAATATAATTTGGTTTAAAAAAGTTTAGGTGTGTAAGTCCTTTCAAGAGACTTTTTATGATCTAAAATGGTCAAAATAACCATAGAGTTCACAGAGACTCGCAGAGTTGAATAATCGAAACAAAATAATATTTAGGCAAAAAAAGAGGCTGACCCTTTCGAGACAGCCTCTTTTTAGTTCTTCCCCACTTATTTTCCTCTGCTTCTTCCTGAACTTGTAGATCTGCTCGGTGCACTTTTTCTATCATTATTTTCATAAGAAGTTCTGCTTACTCTACTGTGATCTTTCACGTCTGTTTGATATCTATCTCTTCTAGTATAAGTTACATCAGTAGACCTTCTTGAGTCGTGATGATCACTTCTACCATTTTTATAATGACCGTGCTTATGTCCTTTTCCCGGGCTATTGTCATGCACATGCTGCGGTCTTCTGTTATTTACATACACTACATGGTTATGTCCGTTATGAAAATGGCTATTGCAGTGGTTATAATAAGTTGTGTAATAGTTTGAATGGAATCCGCAAACCGAACCACACACATGGTTTACCAGCGGATAGTTATATCTCACTACCCTTCTGTTTATCCAGCCATCATTTCTTACCGAAACTTCAACGAATACATCACCTCTTTGAAGGATAATCTCAAAATATCTAACGCCAAAATTGGAAACTCTAGAGGCATGAACGATATCATAACCATAATAATTATTATACACTACGTTATGAACTCTGTTGGGTAAATTCCAACCCAACTCTACTCCGAAAGAAGTAACAAAGTACTGAGCGTTTACTATTGAAGATAAACCTACAGCTAATGCGAGAGTAAATACTAACTTTTTCATGGCTCTTCTTTTTTTGATTCATTGATATGAGTGCAACGATAGTGCCAGAAAATATATTTAACTCATAAGTTATTGTTATTCAGTTAGTTAATTGAAGATTTAATAACCTTATACACATTAGATTCGGCATTATCTGAAATCCTAATCAGGTAAATTCCATTAGGGTGACTGGATAAATCAACAGTCATTTCCGAATCATTTATAATCTGAGATGCTTTAATTTGTCTTCCTTTAGAATCGTAAATTATAATACCTAAGTCACTTGAATTCTTATCGATTCTAATATTAATACTATGTTCAAACGGATTGGGACTTATGATTATTCCATTGAACAAATGAAGATCTGTGGATAGAACAAGAGTAGAGGCAGAAGCTTCATTACTATACCCAGATTCGCCACCTAAATTAGAAGCTCGCACCCTATAAAAATACTCAGTGAGCTCATCTAAATTATTATCCTCGTAGGATATTGAATTAGCCTCAACAGATGCTATTTCAACGAAATTACTATTGTCGCCAACGCTTCTTTCAATTGAATAATTTTGCTCATTATCCGCCAAATCTTCCCAACTAATATTAATTTGATTGAGGTCAATCGCTTCTGCGATTAGATTCATTGGTCTTTCTGGAATTGTGATGAATAAAAACTCTTCTTGATTTGAAGGCTGTGAAACACAATTATCACTAAATGCCCTAACCCTGTAAAAATAGGTATCTTCTTCAGTTAGTGAATTATCGATATATGCAGTAGCGTTTTCGATAGTTTGGTCAATTGTTTCAAAGAATAAGTCATTACTCATAGATCTTTCTATATGAAATCCCGTCTCGTTATTTGAATTATCTGTCCATGTTAGTTGAACCTCAGAGTTCTCTTCATTGGAAGCAATAAGGTTTGACGGTGCATTAAGTATGCTAAGATTGTTTGCTACGCAAATGTTTAAAGACCATTCTTCAAGGGCTCCACCATCAAGATTAAACCCATCTTCAACAGTTAAAATCCAATAGCCACTTATTTCCTCACCATAGAAGTTTTCAAAACTTTCTAATGGAATATATGTGTTTTGATCTGTTGGTGGACAATTTATAGTTGAGGAACTCGCGAATTCATCAAAATTAATATCAAAATTACTTAAATCACCGCAAATACCACTAAAAAGCACTACGGTTGTTCCTGAAGGTGATGTTAGTGAAACTGTTAAGTCTGAGACGTATGTATGTGTGCCTGATAAACCTATAACCCTAATTTCTTCTAATCTTCCACAGGAAGCTACTTCTATTGTGGAAGTAATTGTATTGGGTCCATCAGGGCTTATATCTATCGGAGTATCTGTGCTAGCTGTTGTAACGCAGTCAATTTCTAGTGTTAAGAATGAACCAGCAACGAAATCTGCTGATTGGCAAGTGTTCGTGCCATTAACTCTCCAAAAATATGTAGTATTTGCTTCAAGTTTATCCGCCACAAAATTTGCAGATGTCAATCCAGATTTACTCTGTACAATATCATTAAAATCAATATCAGTGGCTATATCAATTTGATAGGTATTAAACCCTGGTAATGGCTCCCAACTTAGAGTGGGGAAAAGTTCGACATCAGTTTCATTGTTTGATGGTGATGTCAATACAATTTCCTCAACCTCTTCATCATATATAGTAAATGTCAATTCTGTTTCTTTTGAACCGGATGTGGAATTAGTAACCAGTGTGATATTGTATTCACCATCCGCACCTAAATTGGTGTCTTCTATAAATAATGTTACATCGTTACCTGGTGTAACTGGATTTGAAGAAAATTGAGAGGTAAGTCCATCTGTAAGACCATTAACAGAAAGAGTTACATCATCATTGTAGCTAAGAATACTTCCTATATTAATTACAAATTGGCCGTCATCTGGTGAGCAAAACTCGGTAGAAGAAGTGATTACATTAATATTATAATCAGGATCAGATGGTGCTACAATGCTAAAATCTGAGTCATTAATATCAAAAAACACGTTGTCAACAGCTTCAATCATAATTCTGGCATTGACAGTAGTTACATCAGGAATAACAATTAATTCAGTACCATCATTGGGTATATTTGACTTAATAGTATGTGGGTATGTCAGCCCTCCATCTACTGATAATAGTACGTTAACATTTTGACAGTTAATGGGTTGCTGATCAGTTCCTGCAACGTCCCATGTTAATACTGCATTAGATAAGGCAATAACTTCGGTTGAAGAATTAAAAGAGGTTACAACAAACGGACCTGCACCAGCGGATACATCAAAACTTAGCTCGTCATAATTTACACCACCTCCACCATCTTTATTGTCTCTGGCAGTTAACCTAAACGTTAATGAGCGATCATTGTCAGGCAGTATCTCTCCAATTGTTTGAGTATTATTTATAATATCACTTAGTTGAGGGAAATATCTGGTAGGTTCGGTTGTTGGATTGAAAGATCTAAATAATGGAGCATTTCCACTTGGTGAGTCGGGTGCTCCTGCAGGCCCTAAATCATATTGCTCCCAACCAAATGTAAGTTCATCTCCATCAGGGTCAACACCAGAACCGGTAAGTTTGAAAGGTGTATTGGCAGGAATTGCAAAACCGCTCTCACCCGCATCAACTGTTGGTGGGTTATTTCCTGTTGAGGTAATTGTTGGACAATTATTTCCTGAACCATCAACACTATAAGCCAAAATTTCATCATAACTAGCTGTGTGGAAATAAGGATCGCTGTTGCTCTGAATATTTTGCGTGGAGCATATACCTGCATAGGCTAAAATAGTAGTGCCACTGCCCGGTTCATAAGCGGTTCCAGCATTTCTGTTGCCTCCTGTACATGATCCGGAAGTTCCATTAAACGTGTGGTTTGCACTAAATTGATGACCAATTTCATGTGCTACATAATCTACGTCATAAGGGTCTCCAATGGGTGTATTGGTTCCTGTTACTCCGGTAGCATTTGATCCGTTAATGCATGGACCTGGACCGGCTAACCCGCCTGCTCCTGTAGAGAAACCATGGCCAACATCATAATTACCGACACCAATAATATCATCAATATTATCTTGCACTTCATTTATGTAAGCACTGGCATCACCATTAGTGTAAGGATCAGTATTGGCATCTGTATAAATTAATAAATCTGTGTCACCAATAAGCTCAAAGGCAATTCCCACTTCTCTTTCGTAAATTCCACCAACACGGTTCATGGTTGTTACAATGGCTGATAAAGCATCAGGCACTGTGCCACCGTGAAAGGCAGTGTATTCTCCGGTACAGGTAATGGCAATACTATATGTTCTTAACTCTGTCCCAGAAGATCTTTCGGATAATCGATTATTAGAAGTGGGTTTCAAATCTACTTTTGAATCGCCAGGCAATACATCATCATTGAGAAACAGCTGCTCATCTGGAATAAAGTCCTTTTTAAAATAAACTTGATATTCATCTTTGGTTTTTAAGTTTAAAGGATCGATAAACACAGTGCCTTGAGGCGACCTGAACATTCCATGAAAACCTTTGGGAGTAAGATCAAATCGTCCTGAATACTTACCGTCTGTGGAGGTTCCAACATAAGCTTTAATTTCAGGGTATTTCAATTTCAACTCCTGAGACATTGTATTGGACTCTTTTAAGACCACTTCGATCAAATCTCCATCAGGTAAAGGAATTGTTATTGTATTGCTTTTAGAAGGAGCAATATTGCTTTTTAGACCTGCTACATCAAGTCTATAAAGTTTGGAAGTACGAGTAGCGATGCTTATTTCTTTCCTTTCATTCGTATTGGATTTTACTTCCGACCAAAAATTCTGACCCATCAAAAGGTGTGAGGCAAGCGATAAAGTGACTGTGAAAAAGAAGTTTATTTTCTTCATTATTATTTGATTACTTGATCAATGAATGGGTTATTTGAATTTTTTAGGGCGTACAATTTATCATAACAAATGTATGCTGAGCCTTTTTTCTCTACCGGGTTAATGAAATACGTTGAGTTCTGATCAACTATCATTACATAAAAGCCTGAAGGATTAATATCTATGCGCCCTGAAATGATATTATCAGCCTTAACAATCTTATATGATTTTATTTCGGGATATTTTGCCGCAAGCTCAGGGCTCATAGTACCGGAATCAGCCAGTTTATAACTCATCAATTCACCATCAAGTGTAGGGATCAAAACGGTTTGATTTTTATTGATTTGGCTTTTCAATTTGTTAAAATCTAAACGATAGCCAGTAAACTCATTTGGTAATGATTCGCTTTTTTTGATGTCAATTTGCTGCCAGTATGATTCAGACTGGGTTGTGTTTTGATTGGTAGTTGGCTTGCAACAACAAGCCAACGATCCAACCAATACTACTAATATGATGTACTTCATTATTACTCTTGAATGACTACAGCATCTAAGTTTTTAGATTTAACCAATTCATTAAATGCCGGTATGTCTTTAGTGAAAATAGCCTCTAATCTACTTAATTCTTTATCTATTAGCGCTGTAACCTCCTTTTTAAATTCAACTGCCTGATCGGTAGGCTTAAAATCCCCCATGCCCATGAGCGAATTTAAGTGCCCAAGCTTATTATTAAGTTTAATTGGAAAATTTAATGGATCTTGATTACTTCTGTTTTTAGTTTGATATAATTCTTCTTCAATGGCTGTTAATGCTTTTTTCACTTTATCGGCATTTTCATGCAGTTCCGAGTATTCTTCTTTGTCGTATTTTGAAGTAACATCTGTAATTTGAGCTTTTGCCTTTCTAATTTTTTCAATTGCCTTATTAGTTTCTGATAGCTTAGCGATTACCTCATTTTGAAAATCAAATTGTGCTTGTAAATCAGCTATGGAAGAAGTTATTCTTGGGTCTTTTAAAACTTTGAATTCCACTTTTTGACTGTAGTCCTCGTGAACTAATTCTGCCATATAATCTCCAGGTACAGCTGTAGGGCCTTGTAAAGATGCCCACCATAGTATCATACCATCAAAACCATCAGCGCCATTATATGTTAAGTCCCAGCTATGAATATTCATTCCAGGCTTAATTTCTAATTTTCCTTCTTTGTTTTTGGTATTAGGTTGCGTGCTGAATGTGCGAATTAACTTTTGTTGATTATCATAAATATTGACTTTCAAGGTGTCTAACCCCGCAGTATCTTTTACATAAAAGTGAAGTAATACACCACCCGGGTGATTATCACCTTCATACTTTTTGTCAGCATAGTTTCCACCTTCCATCCGGTAACTATCCAAGGGCTTGAAAAGGTGTAATTCTTTGTTTTTGATAGTTTCATTTAGCTGATGTAACGGAGTTAAATCATCAATAAGCCAAAAGCTTCTACCTTGTGTGGCTGCAATTAGGTTATCATTTTTAATGGCAAGGTCGGTGATGGGTACAATTGGAAGATTCAATTGAAATGTTGACCAGGAAGCGCCATTGTCAAACGAGATATACATACCGTTTTCTGTTCCTGCATAAAGCAGCCCTTTACGTTTAGGATCAGCCCGCACCACTCTTGTAAAATGCTCACTCGCAATACCTGAGGTTATTTTTTGCCATGTTTTGCCATAATCCTTGGTATGATACACGTATGGTTGATAATCTCCTAGTTTATAACGAGTGCCTGCTACATACACCCCACCATCATTAAACGGATCGATATCGATACTATTTATCATTGTCCATTGAGGCATATTTGATGGGGTAACATTTTCCCAATTTTTACCACCATCTTTTGTAACATGTATTAAGCCATCATCGGAGCCGGTCCAGATAAGGCCTTCTTGTTGTGGAGATTCTGCAGCTGCAAAAATGGTACAGTAATATTCTACACTTGTGTTATCTTGTGTGATTGGCCCACCTGAAGAACCCAGCTTGGTAGAATCGTTTGTTGTAAGATCAGGACTGATGGTTTCCCAGGACTGCCCACCATTGGTTGTTACATGCAATTGATTGGAAGCTGCATATAATTTATCCGGATTGTGTGGTGAAAAGAAAATAGGGAAGTTCCATTGAAACCTGTATTTAAAGTCTTCAGCCCCATGGCCCATTGGGTTATCCGGCCACACATTAATACCTCGTATTTCTTCCGTTTTATGATTTACCCTTGACAAATAGCCACCATAGCTACCACCATATACAATGTCATTATTATCCGGCTTTACAGCTATATGAGCACTTTCACCACCGGCAGTGGGCTCCCAGTCTCTCTCATCAATGGCGCCATCTGATGCGCGGTGACTGATGCGAATAGTTGAGTTATCTTGCTGCGCTCCATAGATTCTATAAGGGAAATGATTATCAGTTGTTACCCGATAAAACTGTGCCGTAGGCTGATTTAAATAGGTTGTCCAGTTTTCACCG
>NZ_JAVJUY010000082.1:0-8983 GCF_040220315.1 Fulvivirga sp. | reverse complement strand
GCCTATTTCTACAGTCATGATGGGCTGAATTATGCCAGAAAAACGTCAGGTGAAAATTTCGTTACAGATTGCACGATGGATGAATTAGAGGAAGTACTTGATCCCAATGATTTCTTTAGGTGCAATAGAGGTATGATAATAAGAGCTGATAATATAAAAGAAATCCATACCTATTTTAACGGGAGATTGCTATTGGAGTGCTCACCCAAATTTGAGTATGATGAAGTATTGGTGAGCAGGGAGAAGGTCAAGGATTTTAAGAATTGGCTGGATGGGTAAGAAAACCAAAATCCATATCAGCTGGAGTGGAGGAAAGGATTCCGCACTGGCGCTACACCAAACACAGCAATCTGATAAATATGAAATAGTCGGGTTGCATACAGTCATAGAAGAAGACTCAGGACGTGTAGGCATTCACAATGTTAAAGAAGAATTCATAGCTGCTCAGGCTGAACAGTTAGGTCTACCTCTCACCAAACTTTATTTGAAAAAGAAACCTATGGCTTATGATAAGTTGATGGTAGAGTATTACCAAAGCTTAAAAGAAGAAGGGGTTGATTGTGTGATGTTTGGAGATATTTTTCTGGAAGATCTGAAAGACTTTCGCGAATCATTAATGCGAAAAAGTGGGATGAAGGGCTTATACCCACTATGGGAAATGGATTCAGAAAAGCTCATCTATGAATTCTTAAATGAAGGCTTTAAAACCAAACTCTGTGCGGTAGATGCCAAGTTCATTGACGCAAAATGGGTTGGAGAAGAACTAGATTCAACGTTCTTAGCCAATCATCCTGAGATCGATCCATGCGGTGAAAATGGTGAGTATCACAGTTTTGTAGTGGACGGACCGATATTTAAAAATCAAATCCCATTAGTTCTAAAGAGTAAATATGAACAGGACTTTACATTCAAAGTGAAGAATGAAAATGGTGAAGAGGAAATAATAGAAGATAAATTCTACTTCGCTGAGTTCGAATTATCCTGAAGTAATTTTCCTGCCGCTATTTAAGGGGTTATTTCACCGCCAGCTACTTTTTTGGTGAGTGTTTTTAAGCCTTTTATTATGCTGGGTTTAGAGTAAATCTTAGCTGGAATTAAAAGTGTATTATTACTGAGGATCATATGATTCAGTTCAAGTCTTTGGCTTTCTGACTAACCTTACTAAGCCTCTGAGGCTTAGTAAGGTTGAATTGTCTATTTATTAGAACTTTAATCACCAGTCAACTTGAACAACTCCAATGCTGCAGCCTGAGGGGTTATCAAGCCATTTTTTACTTTCTTTTTAAGCTGAGGTAATACAGCCTTTACCTGCTCATTATTATAAAAAGTCTGAAGTAACTTCCGCTCGATTGACTCATTCATCCAATCTACATTTTGGTTTCTTCGTTGCTGATCAAAATATCCATTAGACTCAAGCTTATTTTTATACTCATTAATCATATCCCAAACGGAATTTAATCCATCACTAGCAAGTGCCGAGCATGTGAGTACTTTTGGGTACCAACCCGATTCTGAAGCAGGGAATAAGTGTAGAGCATTCTGATACGCGTTTTTGGCTTGCTTACTTGGCTTTACATTTTCACCATCAGCTTTGGTAATGGCAATACCATCAGCCATTTCCATAATACCTTTTTTAATGCCCTGAAGTTCATCTCCAGCACCTGCTAGCATCAGTAGTAAAAAGAAATCTACCATACCTTTTACGGCTGTTTCGGATTGCCCAACGCCTACAGTTTCAATCAAAATCACATCAAAACCTGCAGCTTCACACAGCAGCATGGTCTCTCTGGTTTTATTCGCAACGCCACCCAAAGAGGTGCCAGTGGGCGAAGGCCGAATAAAGGCATTAGGATGATGCGCTAGTTTCTCCATGCGTGTTTTGTCACCTAAAATGCTGCCGCTTGTTTTTTGGCTACTGGGGTCAATAGCTAAAACAGCTACTTTGTGGCCCTGCTCACATAGATAAGAACCAAATGACTCAATAAAAGTACTTTTTCCAACGCCCGGCACACCGGTAATACCAATTCGAATAGATTTACCCGTTTTTGGCAGTATTGCATTCAATACTTCCTCACTCAATTCACGATCAGAAAGTAAAGCACTTTCAATAAGCGTAATAGCACGACTTAGTGTTATGGTATCTCCACCTAAAACACCATTAATAAGTTCCTCTTTTGATAGACGCTTACGCATTTTAGCCATGCTCGAAAATAAAACAACTAACACAATTAAGTCAGCTATTCGTAATTTTTTATAATAATCACTATCTTGAACGCTGCATTTAAATAAGGCACTATGGCAAAGCAAAAAATCAAAGGTAGCATCTGGATAGATAGTCTGTTTGCAACTGGGTTCATTTACTTATTTATGTACATTGTATCAAATATTTCTGCCTTTCAAATATTTGATGCCTTCGACTCTATTGGTCAGGCCTTAGAGGATATGGAAATGACAGATATTGCCTTTTCTCAATTGAGGGAACCATTGCCACCAGATACATCCATTGTACTTGTAAATTTTGGACCTTTGGATAGACAGGGAATAGCTGATCAACTTAAAATTATAGACAAATACAAGCCGAAAGTAATAGGAATAGATAGTTTTTTTAAAGGGTATGGATATGGTGGAACAGCAGATGACACCCTAAAAACGCTTTATTTATCAGAGGTGCTAACTAATATTCAGGCAGAATTAGTGATGGTGGCCAAGGTTGATCAAACTGATTCTTTGGCCGAAATACACGCAGGAGAGGAAGTGTATGACTACCTCTATTTATCAGACTCTATGTTTATAAAAAATGCTCATTCGGCCATTGCTAATTTAGACACTGATGCCGAGTTTCAGGATGATATTAAAATATGTAGAAAGTTTCCACCCAAACGAGAAGTTCTAGGCACAGGAGAAGAATACCTGGCTTTTGCAGCAAAAATGGCCCAATTATATGACCCATCGAGTACAGAGCCATTACTTGAACGAGATAAAGATTTTGAAATCATTAATTACCGAGGAGATTTTGTCAACTTCTTTGATCAAAGCCGATTCTCTACCCGTTTTTATGCACTGGATTGGTATCAGGTATTGCAAGAAGATTTTGTGCCGGAAATAATTGAAGGTAAAATAGTTTTATTCGGCTACCTGGGAGAAGAGTTTGGAGCTGCACAGTGGGAGGATAAGTTTTTTACGCCACTAAACACCAAAATAGCTGGTAGGGCTAACCCCGATATGTTTGGGCCGGTAATTCACGCCAATATCGTATCAATGATTTTAAATCGAGATTATGTGGATTCCTTAACAGAAACTCAGGAAATAATTTTGGGAATACTATTATGCTATCTGAATGTACTCTTATTCTCCTACATATATCGAAATATGGGAGTATGGTATGATGGAGCAACCAAACTAATTCAGGTGATTGAAGTAATGCTTATTTTGTTCATTATTATACAGCTATTTGCTACTGTGAGTTTTAAGCTTGAATTGTCGATTGGCTTATTTGCTGTGGCCCTGGCAGGGGATTTGCTGGAAGTGTATTATGGCGTTGTAAGAAATGTTGTGATGAAGCTATTAGATAGGGTGTCCAAGAAAAAAAGAAAAGCGCCCGTAACGAGCGAATAAGGAAAGATTTTATTTTAAATAGATTTAAAGTAAATTTAACCTTCAGTAAAGAGTGCATGTAAGTTTTTTTAATAATTTTAACAAAATTTTATCAACCCCGCTTACCATTAACTTTTCTGCGGTATACATGTACAAGTTGATTAAAAAATAGTATTGATTATTAAAAAAGTTAAATAATTAAGTTATGAAAAGGATATTAGCAGTTGTATTGGCTCTTTTTGTTGCAGGAACTGTTGCAACAGCACAGAGCTATACGTTTAAAGTGTTGGCTAACAAAGGAAATAACAAAGTGAAGTCTGGTGCAGATTGGGAATCTTTAAAAACAGGTGCATCATTAAACTCTACAGATGAGTTAGAGGTATCTAGTGATGCTTACTTAGGGCTTGTACATTCTAGTGGTAAGACATTGGAATTAAAAGAAGCAGGAATTCACAAAGTATCAGACCTCGCGTCAAGAATAAATACTGGCGGATCTAGCGTGGCTAGTAAGTATGCAGATTTTGTACTTTCAAAAATGTCTGCTGAAGGAAAAAAGAACAGACTAAGTGCTACCGGAGCTGTTCATAGAGGCAGCAATGATGCAATAAAAGTATTTATGCCTAGTTCTGTAGGTGTATATAATGATAAAGCAATCGTAAGATGGGATTCTTTGGATAATGCAAGCACCTATATGGTAACATTAAAAAACATGTTTGATGACGTGTTGCTATCCATTGAAACAAATGATCCTAATGTTGAGATAGATTTAACGAATGACAAAATTGCGAAGGAAAATGTGATTCTTCTATCTGTAGCGAATAAAGCAGATGAGACGGTTAAGTCTGGTACTTACGCCATGAAAAAACTGCCTTCGGCCGATGCAGATAAAGTAAAAGCTTCTCTAAACTCTTTAATGAGTGATGTGAATCAAGAGTCAGCATTGAATAAATATATCCTTGCAGGTTTTTATGAAGAGAATAATCTTTTAGTAGATGCCATGACTAGCTATGAGGAAGCAATGCAATTGGCTCCGGAAGTAGATAGCTATAAAGAGGCTTATGTGGATTTCTTGCTAAGAAATAGACTGGGAGGCGAATAAGAGATCCATACAATGTAAAATATAAAAAGGGCTTCAATTGAAGCCCTTTTCTATTTAGTCGATCTTAATGGTCTTTTTCTCCAGCACCTTTTTGTTGATGGGTAATTCTATTTTAAGAATTCCGTTCAGGTAAGAGGCATTAATTTTTTCTTTATCTATGCCATCGCCAATTTTAAATGATCTTTTAAAAGCTCCAAAATTAGATTCTATTCTAGTATAGTGGGTACCTTCACTTCGTTTGCGCTCACCTGATACAGTAATGGTGTTTTCATCCATTTTAATTTCAAAGTCTGACTTCTCCAGTCCCGGTGCAATCACATGTAGCTCAAAACTATTTTCGTTCTTTACGAAATCTACGGCAGGCTCGTAATAATTCTCATTTCCATTATTAATAGCATTTTCTAACATGCTACCAAATGTGGATGGTATGAAGTCGTTTAGTGGGTTGTATTTAACAATTTTCATAGTCTTTTTCATTTTTATAAGGTGAGTAGTAAAAATTATACCAACCGAATTAGTAGTAATTATTGCATAAAATAAATGACATAATGACACTTTTGGTATAAAAAGATTTAAAAATAAGACATAATGGCGTATTTTAATTATTAATTGAGTAAATGTATATTCGCCTGAATAACGAAAGCACATTATGACTGACTCAGTTAAAAATTTAATAAAGACGTTTGGGCCAGGGATAGTTTTTGCCGGTATGTGCATAGGAGTTTCACACCTTGTACAATCCACCAGGGCTGGTGCAGATTACGGCTTTATATTACTGCCGGCAGTTCTTGCAGCAGTTATTTTCAAATATCCATTCTTTGAATTCTCATCGAGATATACAAGTGCAACTGGTAAAAGCATTCTTTACGGTTACGATAACCTGGGAAGGTGGATTCTTTGGCTTTATGGCATTGTAAATGTATTAACAATGTTTATCGTTACGGCTGCCATTGCCTTTGTAGCCGCAGGTTTAATGAGTACTATATTGCAGGTAGAAATTGGTGCAGATGTATTAGCAGCGCTGATTTTGTTAATATGCGTAATTATACTAGCCGCAGGTAAATACAGCGCGCTTGACGGACTACTTAAAGTTGTAAGTACTGTTTTACTTATTAGTACACTTATTGCGGCCTTTGTGGCTTTTAATAATGGGAGTAAGCCGCCTGTTGAGGGCTTTGTACCAAACGAGGTGCTATCTGTAGTAGGTATTACCTTTCTTATTGCTTTGATGGGTTGGATGCCCACCGCAGTGGATATGTCGGCATGGACAGGCCTCTGGGCAGAAGAGCGAATTAAGCAAACCAGTTATACACCCACATTAAAAGAAACATTACTTGATTTTAATATAGGTTATGCCATTACGGGCGTGCTGGCCGTAGTGTTTTTGTCATTAGGGGCATTGGTGATGTACGGCACCGGCATCGAGTTATCTAATAATTCTTCAAGCTTTGCAGCGCAGTTAATTAGTCTTTATACAAATTCCATAGGTGAGTGGAGTTATCTAATCATAGCGGTGGCTGCTTTTAGCACGATGTTTAGTACCTCTATAACAGTATTAGATGGCTATGGCAGAGCAATGAATAAAGTATATGTAATTATTAGCGGGCAGGAGAAAAAGTGGAATTATACCTTTTGGGTAGTAATTGTAGCGTTGGGCGCATATTTCGTATTGAGTCAATATTTAAACAACTTGAAAAGTTTGGTAGATCTTGCGACAACCATTTCGTTTATTATCGCGCCTCTTGCAGCGATACTCAATTACAAAGTAATTTTTTCCAGTGAAGTTGATAAAAACCTACAACCGCCATTGTGGTTGAAAACGCTAGCAAAAGCAGGAATTGTCTTTCTTTCGGCTTTTACATTAATCTATTTTTACGTACTGTTTATAGGTCTATAATTTTTTTTAAAAAAAGGTATTGCAAAAAAGAATATGAACTTCTAATATTGCAGACCATTTGAGAAAACAATCCCCCTTAGCTCAGTTGGTTAGAGCGGCTGACTGTTAATCAGTAGGTCCTTGGTTCGAGCCCAAGAGGGGGAGCTTCAAATAAAATCAGGCAGTTACATTACGTGACTGCCTTTTTTATTTTAGAACAATATATGAAATATCAAAAGCCATTTTATGTCTGATATCAATGAACTTATAATTATAAAATGTTCATTAATAATTTATTTATCAATCCATTCTAGTCTCTAAATGAGGATAAATTATTGGGGGATTGTAAAATCGGATTTTTCACTTTGTTAGGGGGATATTTCCGAAATTCTTTTCAAGTACTTTCACATGAAGGTGTTCATATTGTTGCTAAACTTATTCAAAATCAGTCGTAGCACGTTCTTGTGGGTGAAAAAGATTATTGAAGTAACAATTTGAATTAAGTTAAAAACTCAAAGTAGAAATGGAAAAGTTTAAGTTAGACAATACCATAAGGGTTAGTATTGTTGACAGAGATATACGCTGGTCTCAGGCTGTTAAAATGCTTGTAGAGGATAACTTAAGCCTTCGTGTTATTGACTTATATAAAGAATTTCCAAAAGAAAAAGTTTTCCTCGAAACTCAACCACATCTTGTCCTAGTTAACGTTGATGAGAACGCAGATTCTTACAAATTAATTAAATCAGTTAAAGTTAGATTACCGTATATTCAGTTTCTTCCATATTCTGATTCTCCAACCGAGGATACTATTTTGAATTTCATAGAACATGATGCAGGTGGATTTTTAATAAACATAAAGTTCGACTACAAACAGATTATTAACAGCATTGTTAAGCTTCAGGAAGGTAAGCCAGCACTATCACCATTAGCCAGCAGAGTCCTTGTTTCGAGCTTTTATAATCAATTACCCTCTGGTTTAACAAAGAAAGAAATTGAAGTTTTGAATCAATTAAAAAAAGGTAAAAACTCCTCTGAAATAGCAAAAGCCCTTGATATTAAGCAAAATACTGTTAGAGCTCATATGTATAATATCTATGAAAAATTAAATGTAAAGAACAAAGCTGAAGCTATAGCACTACTTGGTTAACAGATTTATATCCCCCTTTTCTCATACGTAATATCCTCAATAATGCATTAAAAATTTACTTCGCAATTAGGTGAATTTAGTGAGATGGTGGGTATACCCGCCATTGTGTTCATTTATTAACCTAAACATTACAGTATGAAGAAGTATTTACTTTTTGCATTTATGTTGATGTTCGCATTCGCATTCAGCGATTCGTGGGCTCAAGAGCGCACTGTGTCGGGAAAAGTCACCTCTATCGAGGATGGTTCATCCCTACCCGGTGTTAACGTTGTACTAAAAGGTACAACCACAGGTACTGTTACCGACATTGATGGTAACTTCAAGTTAAATGTACCTTCCGATGGTGGTACGTTAGTATTTTCATTTATTGGTTTAGCTACCGAAGAAGTTGCTATCAGTTCCCGATCAGTAATTGATATCCAGATGTCACCGGATGTTCAGCAACTTTCAGAAGTTGTGGTAACAGCGGTAGGTATCCAAAGAGAAGCAAAAGCATTAGGCTATGGTGTAGAAAGAGTAGGAGGGGATAAACTTTCAGCTGTTTCAGAGCCTGATCCACTACGTGCGATGCAAGGAAAAGTAGCAGGTGTTAATATTGGAGGATCAAGTAGTGCACCAGGTAGTGCTACAAGAATCACCATTCGTGGTAATTCCTCTTTATTAGGAAACAACCAGCCTTTATTTGTTGTGGATGGTATCCCTTATGACAACTCGTCAAATACTACAGGTGATGGTTTTAATAACGATCAGTTAACTGGAGGAGGAGCTTCTGGTAGTCGTTTCCAAGATTTAGATCCTAACAACATTGAGTCAGTGAACGTACTAAAAGGAGCAGCAGCCGCCGCCCTATATGGTTCAAGAGCTGCGAATGGTGTAATTGTTATTACTACAAAATCAGGTAGTGCAGGAGCCGGAAGAAAGGGATTGGAGATATCTTTTAGCTCTAATTTTGCTATTGAAGAAGTAGCCAACTTACCAGACTACCAAAATACATACGGAACAGGAACCAACTTTGCTTATTCACAAGTGAACGGTTCATGGGGCGCTCCTTTTGTAGGAACAAAGCCTTATGCTTCAAGAACGACTATTCCACACTGGTATAATGGAGTAATTGGATTCGAAGAGTTTTGGGGAACAACCGTTCCATACCAGGCATATCCTGACAACGTGAAGGATTTTTTCCAAACAGGTAAAGTGTTTGATAACTCCATTACTGTATCAGGAGGAAATGAGAAAGCGGTAACAACGTTAGTAGTTTCCAGAACGA
>NZ_JAVJUY010000081.1:0-17570 GCF_040220315.1 Fulvivirga sp. | reverse complement strand
TTTATAAAAATTAATATTTCTCCTCTTCGTTAGGGAAATCCTTCGCCTTCACGTCTTCGATATAGTGGCTCACAGCATCAGATATAGTTGTGTATAAATCAGCATATCTTCTGAGGAAACGTGGTTTGAATTCTTTTGTGATGCCGAGCATGTCCTGCATAACCAGTACCTGGCCGTCTACATCCGGGCCAGCACCAATACCAATAATTGGAATATTTACAGTTTCTGCCACTTTCTTAGCCAAATGAGCAGGTATCTTCTCCAAAACAACGGAGAAGCAACCACATTCTTCCAGCAATTTGGCATCTTCAATGAGCTTGGCTGCTTCTTCCTCTTCTTTGGCTCTTACGGTATAGGTGCCAAATTTAAAAATAGATTGCGGTGTTAGTCCTAAATGCCCCATAACCGGAACACCGGCACTAAGTATTCGAATAACGGATTCTTTAATTTCACTGCCGCCCTCCATTTTCACAGCATGGGCTCCCGATTCTTTCATTATTCGAATTGCTGAGCGTAATGCCTCAGAAGAATTGCCTTGATATGAACCAAAAGGAATATCTACTATCACAAAGGCCCGTTGAACTGCCTTTACCACAGAGGTAGCATGATAGATCATCTGATCCAGCGTTATGGGCAAAGTAGTTTCATTACCTGCCATTACATTCGAAGCGCTATCACCAACCAAAAGCACATCTATGCCAGCAGCATCAAGGATTTGTGCCATGCTATAGTCGTATGCCGTTAGCATAGCAATTTTCTCACCTCTGTTCTTCATTTCCTGAAGTTGATGGGTAGTTACTTTTTTAATATCCTTCTTGTGTACAGACATGATTCTTAGTTTTCTTTATCAGAATAATAGGTATTAGGCACCACAATTTTAAATGTGGTGCCTTCCAGTTCTACACTATCAACTTCAATAGTAGCGCCTAGTTTATCAGCCACTTTTTTAACAATATAAAGACCCAATCCAGAGCCTGTGCTCTTTTCTGTAGCCCTGTAAAACATATCAAATATATGAGGAAGTTTAGACTCTTCAATGCCATCACCATTATCTTCAATAGTGATAACTGCCTCTTTTTCATTTACTTGCGCCTCTATTTTAATAAATGGCCCATCTTTGGAGAAGCTACGGTATTTTATTGCATTGGAAATTATGTTATTCAAAATAATTCTCAGACGAGTAGCATCTGTCATTAATTTCCGATCATGAAATACCTTTGTTTTAATAGAAAGGTCAGTAGTATCCGTGGCATTGAAGTAGCTGGCAATACTATTATTTATTTCCACCATCAAGTTAAGCTCCGAATGCGAATCATTTACACGATCATTTCTGGAAATGCTGAGTAGCTCCTGAACAAGGTCATCCAAACGCTTTATACTACCTTCAATTCGTTCAATGCACTGTTCTTTTACCTGAACGGAGTCTTCTAAGCGGTAAAGATCAATTAGCCCTAAAACGGACCTGAGTGGTGACCTTAAATCATGCGATGCGTGATAAACGAAACTGTCAAGCTCAAAATTCACTTTTTGTAATTCAAGCAAGTTGTTCTTTGAATCTGTAATATCAATTAGTACAGTTTCAAGAATACCATCTTCTGGGTAATGTTGTATGCTAAATAACACCCAGATAAGATCGCCATTATATTTTTTGATTTCCAGTTCAACATTCTCAGTTCGCTCTTTCTGCTTCACAAGGTTAATTACAAATTCACGATCCTTGGGAGATTTATAGAACCTATGCGTATTGGCATTCTCTAGTTTTGGAGAGCCAAGAATATCCCAGAATTTTTGATTACTCTCAAGAATTGCACCTGATTTAAAATCAGATCTGAACATACCCACTAAAGAGTTTTCGAAAAGTGATTTGTACTTTTTCTCACTTTCAATGACTGCATCATCGGCTCTTTTTCGATCGGTTATATCCGTATGAGAACCTGATAACCTGAGCAATTTACCGTTTGAATCACGAATGGCAGTGGCTTTAGACAATATCCAACGGTAGGAACCATTCTTATGGCGTAGCCTAAATTCTTGCCTGTAATTGGTATTGCTGCTTTTTACAAAATCATTATAATACTTCGTACAGCGTTCAAAATCATCAGGATGTAATAATGACTCCCACAAACCTTCCATCTGGGTTACATCATAGTTAGGATCAAGGCCTACCATGGTTTTCCAAGGGGTGGAAACAAAGGGCTTGTTACTGGTAAAATCCCAGTCCCACAAACCATCATTGGCGCCATCAGCAGCCGTCTCGTAGATGTCCAGCCTCTTTTGTAATTCGGCTAGCTTCTTTCTAAGTTCTTTTATTTCGCTATCTCTTTCCAACTTAGATACCACTAGTTTTTCTGAAATGGACATACATATAAGAATTGAATGCGAAAGATAAGGGTACCATAACAGTATTTCAATTGAATCTTATTACAGAAGGTACACGCATTTATCTACTTTGCCTAAAAAGACTTCTACGTGCTCTTTTATGGTGGTGGCAAGCTCAAAACCACTGTATTTGATAGAAATAGGGAACTGAGTATGGCTTCTATTCACTAAAACAGACGTTTCCAGTTTTTTAACTTTGATATTTAAAAATGGCTTTAAGCTGTAGGCCATGGTCCTTCCTGTGTTAGAAACATCATCAATTAAGATAATTGTCTTGTTTTTCACTTCTTTTTCGTCACAATCAAGTGAAATATTACTCTGTGTTGGTGCTTCTTTATCTAGTGAAACGCCTACCAAGCGTGTTTTAAATGTAGCTATTTCGTTTAATTGTTCCTGTAACAATTGTGCCAGTATGTAACCCTGATTCTTAATTCCTGCTAGCACAACCTCCTTTTCATCAAAATTATTCTCGAAAATTTGGAAGGCCATTCGTTTTATTTTCTGATTGACCTGTTTATTATCTAATATGAGGGATTTACTTTCTACCATAATTAAGGAAGTGGCATTATTTTACTGTCTTTAAACGTTGATAAAATAACCATTGACTGCATATTATCTACAACATCTATGTTACTAACTTTCTCGAGCATCAAACGCTGATAAGCTGATATATCTGCGGCAATTATCTTTAAAATGAAATCTCCTGAACCAGTAATATGGTGACACTCGATAATTTCTTCAATACTTTCGATACTCTCGATAAATTTATCAATATTATCCTTATTATGACCTTTAAGTGATACCATAACAAAAGTACTAACGCCTAATCCCACAATATCCGTATCTAGCTTCGCATGATAACTTTTAATGATACCAGAATTCTCCAGTTTTTTTACGCGCTCTAGCGTTGGGGCTGGCGAAAGGCCAATTTTTGTCGCCAGATTGGCATTGGTAATTTTAGCGTTCGACTGCAGGATTTCAAGAATCTTTCGATCGATCTTGTCTAGTTTTATCTTATTCTTCATTATGAGTTTGACCAAATTTTATTTGGCGCAAAGATAAAAATTAAAAAGAAAGTAGCTTAACAGATGTATTATTAGATTATTACCAGAATGCTAATTGCTGATCATCACTCTAAATAATTTTTCTGTACCCAGAATTTTCAACCGAACCAGGTAAGCTCCCCCTGACAGTTCTGACATATCGAGGGTAAGGCTGTTATTGCCTTTCGGTTTAGTATCTGTAAATGCCGAGACTAGATGTCCCTGGTTGTTAATTATTTGAATTTGAACCATGGCCTCTTTAGTAGTAATTAAATCGATGAAAACAATGCCCTCAGATGGATTAGGATATGGCAAACTAGTAACTAAGCTGGCACTGTTATAGGTGATGCAGGAATTATTATTGGCTGCATTTTCCTCTTCAATGGTATAAAAACTTTCTACTGTGGCGCATAAATATTCCAGTCGAGTATTTGACAGACCCAAGTCCAACAGCCTTGTTATAGTTTCTTGAGGTGGTAGACTTGTTCTTATTATTTGTTGAAAGCTAGCTTCACCACCCAGATCGATGGTAACCAGTAAACTATCATGTCGAATACTGCCGCTATTTGATATTGTTAAAGATATCGCATCTCCGTTAGATCGTTCTACCAATATCAAGTTCTGAATCTCAAGGTCCAACATTGGTTCTAATACACTAATTCTTTGTGATACCGTATCTCTACATTCTTGTTCGCTGATTGCTATCAACTGGACATCATACTCGCCAATGCTAATGAATTTGTTATTTGGATTAACAGCATCAGAAGTATTCCCATCATTAAAGTCCCATTGATAGGCCACTGCTCCTATGGACGCGTTTTCAAAATCAACATCCAACTCAGGGGCACCAAATGTTGTTGATGGATTAAAGGAAGCTTGTGGCGCCTCATTCACTTCAATATTTTGACTCACCTCATACTCACAACCATTGGCGGTTAGTAAATTCATACTCACTAAATAAGATCCTGATGTACTAAATAAATTCCCGATGGATGGCTCTGTGCCTAATTGCTGTCCATCATACATCCAATCCCAGCTGATAATCTCATCTCCGGAAATCTCAGTGATGTCTGTTAAACGAGTTAATTCATTGGTACAATTATCATCAACCTCAAATGAAGCTGTAGGTGCAGGTGGTATACTTACAACCTTTTCAATGGTTGATGTACATAGATTTTCTGAGGTGACTGTCAGAGAAACAGGATAATCTATTGGCTCCACAAATGTAAATGATGGATTTTGATCTCCACGGAAAACACCGCCAATATTCCATGTCCAATCTGTGATGGTTTCGTTTGCTAATGGAACGGATTCGTCAGAAAAATTAATGACTACATCTTCGCACAGCTTATCGACAGAAAATTCTGCTTCTGGCGCAGCCAAAACTGTAACCGTCTGTGTTAAACTATCGAGGCAACCAAATGAGGTACCCACGATCAGTTTTACATTATAGTTACCATCCTGTTCGAAAACATGTGTAGCATTCTGTGAATTACTGGGATCAGAGCCATCACCAAAATCCCAGCTCCAGCTATTTAAGTTGTCAAGTGTTACTGTTGAAAGGTCATTAAATTGTGTTGTCAGGTTCTCGCAGGCCAGATCTGCCTCAAATGCTACATCGGGCAACGGGTGGATAGTGATCATTTTTTGGTCAGAAGTGATACAGCCATCAGAATTAGTAAGTTCGAGCGTTACTTCGAATGTTCCTGACTCTGAAAACTCAAGCTCCGGATTTTCAAGTGTTGATGCAAAGCCATTTCCAAAATCCCAATTATAATCCGTTATGGTTCCTACTGACTGGTTGGTAAATTGAACAGGCTCGCCTTCACACGCATCATTAAAGACGAACAAGGGAAGTGTTCCTTCTTTAATATCAGTAACATTTTTAGCAATTTCCACATCACAACCCGGAATGCTGGCAATGAGCTTTAGCTCTTTGGTACCACCTGATTCAAAGGTATACTCTAAATCCGTTTCGGTAGAAATTTCACTACCATCCAGTTCCCACGAAAAAGAGATCAATCCATCAAAATCTCCAGGTGTATCGTTTGTAAATAAATAGTTTTGGTTGGTGCAGATATTGCCACCAGGGATGGTGAAATCCGGGGCTGGTTCTGGGTAAACTGTTATGGTTTGTTTGGTAAAATTACCGCACGTTCCATCTTCAATACTTAAAGTTACTTCATATTCTCCGGCAGAGGCATAGCTATGCGTGGGGTTGGCACCCATAGAACTTCCTGTATCCCCAAAGTCCCAGGTGAAGGTTAAGCCAGTGCCATCAGATTGTGAATTGAATTGGATGGGGGAAGATTGGCAGATGGTTTGGTTTGTGAAGGAGATGGAAGGGGCGGTGTTTGAGGTAACAATTATTGATTTATTTGAATAAGATATACTACCATTTATATCTCTAACTCCTAACGTTATTTCAAATTCACCACCAACATTGTATACAACATTGGGTAATTGAGAAATATTTTGAAGCATATTGAATGAGCAATCATCTTGAAATTCATAAGACAACAATTGACTGTTTGATAAATTAAATGTGATGCCAGTCCATACTGAATTATTATTGAATACATCTAGCGCATATCCTCCTCCAATTAGTTCAGTAAATATCAATTTCTCAATTGAAATGGAGGTATTCCCAAGGTCGGGTCCGAAATTGATACGTTGAAGAGCTGCATTTGGGGCATCCACCCGAGCACTTTGGATAAAACCAAAATATCCATTACCATCTGTTCTAATTTTTATCGTTGTTGGTTGTCTAAGGGAGGATCCCGTATTTAGTTCTGTAATAACTGGGTTATTATCCAAACTAGTACCAAAATCCAGTTGGTACAATTGAGCACTTGTGAGTGAAACTACAAATCCATACCAATTCTCACATTGCTTGACTAAATCAATTCCTCTTGGCTGGGTTCCTAAACTAGAAGTAACTTCATTAACAATCGGATTACTATTAGTTAAATTAACACCGAAATTAAGTCTGACGAGTTTAGAGCCTGCCACTGATGTACCGGCTGTTACAAACCCATAAAAATTGCCTGCATCTTCTACTATTCTAATTGAATTGGGACCTTCAATATTAAATACTATCGGAATATTTAATACATCTACTGCAGGGCTTTCTTCTATTCCATTGGCAAATGTTAGTCTGAGAATATTTTTCCCACCAGAGTTGGTCACAAACATATACCAAACACCATTGGATTTTAATAACTCAAATCCGAAAGCCGAATTAAGTGAATTATTTAATGATCCTAAATTTGTGACAACAGGTGTTTCATTTATACCATTGTCAAAGTCTAATCGAATTAAATTATTAGTACTGGCATTGATGGCAAAGGCATAAATTGTTTCGTTGTCCTTTATTATTTGCACCGACCTTGCACGGCCAAAAGAGGTATTTGTTATGCCTGAGTTAATTGTAATTGAATTATCTAAATCGCCACTACAAAAGTCCCATATTAGGCTATCAAAAGTTCCAGTACTTAAATTCTCCAACTCTAATACTTGTTCAAGACATACAGTTGCCTGAACATCAAAATCTGCTAATGCGCATTGACCCTTAATTATGCGTGTTGAGGCCAAAATAAAAACTATAGCTAGGAAAACGCTATGCCTAATTGATAAGCTCTTCATATACATTCTCCAATTTATCTATTGAGTCTTCCAATCGGAATTTTTCACTTGCCATTACTTTTGCATTTCTTCCAAGTGCTAAAGTATATTCTCTATTTTTAAATAATTTAATCATTGCCTCCGACATATGATTAATATCATTTTTATCTACAAGTAACCCCGTTTCTCCATGTTTTATTATTTCTTCTGGTCCGCCACATCTGGTTGAAATTACAGGTATTCCACTTAATTGACTTTCCAAACAGACCATCGAAAAGGATTCTGATTGCGAGAAATTCAATACTACATTACCTGTAGGGTATACTTCACCTATAGATATATTAGAAGGTAAAAAACTGACATGTTGCTGTAATTGATGATCTTTAACCAATTTCTGAACCTCTTGAAAGAACAAATTATTGGCAGAATTTTTAAAAGTCCCTCCAATAAACGTAAGATGAGCATTACTAATTTCATTTAAAGATTTGGCAAAGGCTCTAATTGCAAAATCTTGCCCTTTACCTCTCACAAAGTTGCCTACATATAAAAATGTAAAGACTTCTGTATCCTTCTTATTAATTGGCTGCATGTCTGACGCATCGTAAATCAAGCGGTTTTTATTAGACATAGGTAAGTTTTTTAGTACTGCTTTTGACACCGGAATTAATATATCTGCATACCTGCTTATTATATTGACCACATAGCTGTATATCGGCTTTAAATAAGAATCAGGTAAGAGTCTTACATGATAAACGACCTTAATATTTGGAGAAAATAATTTTACCATAACTCCAAGTAGATTATACATATCATTAATATGTACTACTCGTATTTTTTTTCGTTTAATAAGCTTTAGTAAGATGATTGTATTAGCAAAAAGCATTGGGAAATAAAATAAAACGCTCCAGCTTTTATTGAGCTCTACAAAACGGATTTTGATGAATTCTATTCCCGCTTTTTCTAGTTCAGCTCCTAAATCAGGAGAATTTAATGCATATATGAAATGATATTTAGATTTCATATTCTTATGAAATGCAATAATTGACTTAAATGCCCCTGTTAAACCTAAAGAATTATCAACAACTAATATTCCTACTTTGCTATTCAAATTGACTCAATTAAATCTATCCAATCATTTATTATATTTCTTTTGTCATAGCTTTTTCCAACATTTATAGCTTGTATGGACATTTGCTTTAGTTTTACTCGATTGTTAAGTAACTCATTTGTAATATTTAACCATTGTTCAATACTTGTTTTAACATCATCATGGATCGGAAAAAGCACACCCGCTGATTGCAATTGCGGCTTGTCATTTTCAATAATAGAATTAGAATCTCGAGTTAAAATTTCTCTCGGTCCTGTTGGACAGTCAAAAGCCAGCACGGGTGTGCCAATAATGAGCGCCTCACATAAAGCTAGAGGAAACCCTTCCCACAATGAGGTGAGCATAAACAATTTTGCAAGTTTAATATATTTAAATGGGTTGCTTTGATAACCTAAAAAGTATATATCTGCATTTCTATCTAGAATCTCGAAACCTATCTTCAAACCAAGGCTGTCGGCTTGCATAATTAATTCGTTCTTTAATGATCCTTCACCAAGGATCAGGAGTTTAATCGATTTTCTTTTAACTAAAATTTCAGCAAATAATTCTACAAGAAATTTATGGTTTTTTTGTTTTTCCAGCCTTCCAGAAGTTATTAATACTTCATGTGATGATAAGAATTCATATTCTTCACTGATCAAAGGTTCTGATGATTTACTTTGAATACCTTGAATATCAAAAGAATTATTTATTACACTTATTTTACTCTCATTAATTTTTAAAATGCCTGTTAATTCTGTCTTAATTTCTTTTGCAACAGTAACAATATGGTCTGCTCTATTATAAAGCAGTGGCAATAAGAATTTTAACCGGATCCAGCCAATTATACCTTTAATTTCCTGATCATATAATTTCGACCCGTGTATACATAAAATTACCTTATCCTTAGATTTACTTAGAATATTGACATAATCTGCTCCCTCAAGATGACTTAGTGACACTTCTATCTGGTACTTTTTCTTGAGTTTAGATAATCTTATTACCCTTAAAAGAAAATTATATACTTTAGCCGGAAAAGCTCTTGATGATGGAACATTTAAATCAAGTAGTTTATTATGCTTCCCATAAACATTGCTTCTATTTTGATTGAAAACACAGTCATACAACTCAAAATTAGTAGAAAGGTCCATACTTAATTGATTAAAAACCCGCTCAGCTCCCCCCTGACCAAAATCAGTAGTAATTTGTAAGACTCTTTTCACTTAGTAATTTTTTGCATAATACTTTTTGCCACTGCAGGGGCAGCACCATAATTCTCCCACCATTGTAAGGTCATCCTCATACGCTCTTTCAATCTACCACTATCAGAAGCTATATTCATGACGATTTCATTTAATGACTTCCAATTCTGTACTATTATTATCGGGCTATTTTCAAAAAATTTTATCCTTGGTAATTCTTCACTAATAACCACACACCCTGCTCGAAGTGCCTCAAAGTGCCTCATTGTCTCAGTACCAGGATTACCAGGGGGGCACAACACTATTTTAGAATCGTACAAATATTTAGAGTAATCATCAAAGCTAAGCCCTGATTGAAAGGAGTTTGTAAACATAATATATGAAGGCTTAAATTTATTACTGAAATTACTTCCAAATAAAAATCGCAACCTATGCAGTATTGAAAACGGAATTAAATAAGCGCCTGTAAAATATTGATATAGTTTTTTTCGTCCTTTGTGTAAATTTCCAGAAAAAAAAACATTCCATTTTCTTCCATCAATCGGACATACTTTATATTCGGCAATGTTGGGGTTTGGTCCAACCGGAAGATAAAAAAGCTGCTTTTCATAATCTTCTTTAGCAAGATATGTTTTAAAAGTAGCTCTTACCATCATTAAATAATTGAGAGGAATATAGTCACTTTCATCACCTACAATAAATAGAATGGTGTTCTTGTTTACAAATTTAGATGGCAAGTGAATATCTGATTCAGATGTTCTCTTAAAATAAATATACCAAAGGAATTCGTCAAAAGTTGGCAGTAGTGATAGTTCGTGAATTATTTCTTTTAAATAGCCTACTTCTGAATAATTCAATAATTTGTTTAACTCAACATTACTGAATACATTTTGTATCACCATTATTTGACTATTTTCTCTGAGGGTAATAGGAAGTAGTTGCTATACGCTGAGGAAATTTGACTTACCTTCTTGATTTTAAAATCTTCACTACTATATAATTTGTAATCGTAATTTGTCAAAAAATTTTTGAAGAAAGTACAATTTTGTGGATTAGGGAATATTTCTACCAATAATACTGGCCTAAATCTCTTAATTGTATCCATTGCCCCTTTTAAGACGGCCACTTCATGCGACTCTACATCAATTTTGATCAAATCAACTGATTCCAATTTGAGAGAGTCAATCGTCTTTATTTGAACAAGTTTTTTATTGTAAATAAAAATATCATTTTGCTTATGAGATTTGGTAAATTCTTCATTGAAAGAGCTCACTTGTGAAATACGTTGCTCTCCTTCTGGAATGAATAAATTTAAACTTGTGTTCGCATCAGAAACACCATAATTATGTACTTGAACATTATTTAACTTATTTAACTGAAGATTTAATTTTAAACGATTTGCATTTGCCTCATATGGTTCGAAAGAATGAATTTTAGCTTTACTATTAACTAAAGATGAGAGTATAGAATAAAGCCCTGTATTTGCACCAATGTCTAGAATAACATTACTTTTCTTTGCATAAAGAAGAAAATGCTTTAAACAATTTACTTCATCCCATTGGTTGTTATAAAATTGATCAACAATTATATCATCTTGTTTAGCATACATAGTAAAGTTAATACCATTAAAACATAGGCCAACACGGCCGTTTATTCTTATCCTCTTTCTAAGAGCAATCGGGAATCTCAAAATCTTCAGTAGATTTCTAATGAAATAATTTATCCCTTCAAATGCTAAAAGTCTCTTTAATTCTGCCTTGAATTCAATCATCATCTTACAAGGTTAATCAACAGATTCTTTAATCCGGCTAAAAATCTCTTTGACCAAAATATTTTAGGATTTAGCTGAAAGGATTTTTTTAAATAATGCCATGAATTGCTATTGTCTTCACGTTCATTAGCAACTAGTGATAAATAAGACAAAATGAATGCAAAAAACCAGCTGGCTCTCGATCCATAGCAATTCATGAAAACATGATCATTTTGAAGTGATTCAATAATTTCAGTGGTTCCAATCTTCAATTTGTCAAAATCTTGACTTTTTAAGCTTCGATTAGAATGCTCTACAGTAACTGACGTAGTCTCATCACAATGGTGTAGTTTAAATCTCACTACTAATCTTAACCATAAGTAGTGATCTTCTCCAATGACAGCATTCTCACTATTTAGAAAATGAATTTTTTCAAGTATTGTTCTATTAAACACAAGTGAATTAATTAGAAGAAAATTCTCCCTGATTAAAGATTTTGCTGGATTAGGTACTGACTTACGAATTTCGATAAGTTGGTCGCGTTCATTTCTAACCTCTGAATTAAGGTGAAACCAGTGTTTAACTTTGTTGGTTTTAATAAAGTCGTTAGCCTTTTCTAAATGGTTTAGATAGTAATAATCATCGGAGTCTAAAAAACAAATCCATTTACCCGAACTAACTTTAATCCCGGTATTTCTAGCTATATTTCTTTCCTCATTATTTTTGGATATATACCGGATTCTACTATCGTTATAAGAATTAATGATAGCATCAGAATCATCTGTACTCCCATCATTAATAATTATTAATTCAAAATCTTGGAATGTTTGATTTAATACGGAGTCAATGGCTCTACTTATGTATTTACCTCTATTAAATGTGGGTATTATTACACTAAATACAGGCATATCTAGTAAAATTCGCTTTTAAGGCTTGACTCTAAATGTTGAATTTTTTCTTGTGATGTGGCTACATCAGATTTTAAACGCATTTGATAGGTATTAAGGTTAGAATGGATTTCATTTATTACTTGAATAAATTGATCAGCAGCAGCAAAATCTTCAATAAGCTTCCCTGAAGTAGGAAACATCAAGGAAACCTGCTCAAGTTTAATTGATATATTAATACAAATCGGAATGACTCCTAACACGGCACCCAAAATGGCGCCATGCGCTCTGGAAGTGATCAGTATTTCGTTAGTCGAGAAATGCTCTAAATAATCATTTAAGCTTGATTGATTCGGTCTCCATACTTTTAATGGTTTATTGGAAAAATATTGGATGAGGGATTTATCATGATTTTCATCAAAGGAGTAAAATGTGATCTTAAAACCAGAATCTGTTAATTGATTTGAAACTTGAGCGATTCCCATGAATCGTTCTTGATCATGCTGATCCCAATCAAGCAACACAATTCCAATTGATTTTGACTTTTTTTCAATCTTAATATCACTTGACCAAAATGAGGTTAAAAACGCAAGATCAGTTAACCTGACAATATCATTGTTATATTTAAGTTCATTCAACTTTGTTACACTGATATCATCTCTTACGAAAAATTTTGAAATTGAGCCTATATCAGCCATGTGCTCATATAATAGTTTAGACCCAGGGGTATATTCAGCCAAGCCTACTCCAATGGCTATTTTCTTTGCAGCTGTAATCCTGTTTGGTTTATTTAGAATCCTTCGGAGCCATCCGTCAACTCTATATATTTTGCTGGACCCTAATACTTTTATTATACGATTTAGTATTCTTCTTAAAACTGACCCTTTCTCATGATCAAAATATATACCTCCACCCCCATAAACAATTAAATCATAGTGCCCTTTATGCGTCCAATCTACAAGCTGAACTTCGGTACGTAGTATTTTGAAAATGTATTTGTTGTACCTAGGCTTTTGGTCATAGTCGGCTAAGTTGGGCGTATAATTTGAAAAAACGAAAATTTCAGCTGATGGATATATTCTTGTGATAAGGTGGTATGTAATTAACATAAGTACATCGTCCCCTAAATTTCCAAAACCATAATACCCTTTCAGCAAAATTTTCATAGGCTTAGCTGTATTGATTCAATAGATTGGCGAAATAACTACTTTCAATTACATATACTATATCACCTGTCTCTTTCTTAGATTCTAAGTATTTTACGATGGATTTCGGTGTTAAATATGTGTCGTAATAGCAAAGAACACCATATCTGAGTTTTGCAATCTGTGATTCCTCCATTGTTAGAACTTGATTTATTTTTTTAATTAAATCATTTTTACCTGAGAAGGTAATACAATTAACACCTGATGTTAATGAAGGATTTAAAAATTCAGAATGTTCTAAGATTGGTATTGTACCCACTGACATGGCTTCAACTAAATTATGACACATGGGCTGTGTGATACCTGGGCAGCACAAAAAAAAACTAGCGTGAGATAATGTTTTTAGCCAGTCTGCATCGCTTGTTCTCCCTCTAAGGTTCTTTTCATTTTGTTTTTTCCTAACCCATTCTGAAAGTATAAATTTGTCCTCGAATCCGTTTTGCTTAATCCGACTTAAATCATTTAAGCAAACCAATTGAGAATCACGAAGATTTTGTTTTATTGTGTCTAATATTTCAATTCTGGTAAGTTTCCCAAACAATTTATTGAAGTTCTGATTATTGTATAGTGATCTATTGGAATTTCCTGAAAAAAATATTCTCATTGATCTTTTTGTACTTCGCAAACTACTTACAGTCTTAAACATCCCAGAAAAATATAGTCTCGGGATCATCATAAATGGTATTACCGAACCTCTATGCCTCAGTTTCCCTTTTTCAAACATCTTTACACTTAAAATAATTTTATTTTCCTTTTTGTTTAAATCAGTAGGATTATCAGTTATTAGAAATCTTCCATTAATTTCTTTCTTTTTATACAATTTCAATCGACTAAGCCCGGCTATGGCCCTTGAATATGAAATCAGATTACCTATAAAGTGAAGATTATTTTTAAGATAAATCTGATATCCCTCATGATGAAATACAAACAGAAGATAAACATAAGATCGACTAACTAATCTATCTGATAAATCAAATACAACCTCTCTTGAGATATTATCTATCTTTACTTTTTTTCCAGGATTTAAACGCAACAGAAAATAATGTAAATAAAAATCAAGTAAATTCTTAACAAACCTTATTCGTTGAGATAGTTTAACTGAATTTATCATGACATAATTGCGAACATAGCCGATTTAACTATGAAAATAAAAAAAATATATGACCTAGTAGAAAGAAGGTATCTTATAGGTAAGATTAAGCTCCAGCCTTTATTTGAGAGTATGTATCGGTTTAGTCTTCGTGGGATGAATTACGGTCAAAATCATTCAGTCGAAACAAGTGGTGAATTGTGGGTACTAAAATTTGCCAGTAAGGTATTCAATAAAAACTCAATCATATTTGATGTAGGTGCCAATAAAGGTCAATTTTTAAAAAACATAATAAATTCTTTTAGTCACTATAATCAGATACATTGCTTTGAACCTTCGTTATCTGCCTTTAATATTTTAGCTAAAAAGGCTGAAGGATTGGAAAATGTACAAATCAATAATTTAGGGTTAAGTAATAAATCGGGGAAATTGAATTTGTATTATGATTCTGAAGCCTCTGTTATGGCAACACTTAATAGTAGAAGTGAGAAAAAGCACTCAGAGGAGGTGACTATTTCTACAATAGACACTTATTGCCTTAGCATGAATATCAGTCACATTAATTACCTGAAACTTGATGTGGAGGGATTTGAATATAACGTATTACTTGGCGCGGCTAATATGTTAGCAAAAAGACAGATTGATTTTATTCAATTTGAATTTGGGAAAAATAACATGGATCAAGGCATATTTCTAAGTGATTTTATCACACTTTTATCTGGTTATAGGATTTATAGAATAGTAAAAAACGGTATCAGGGAGATCAAAGAGTACAATCTTTATCACGAAGTATTTCTCACAACAAATTACCTGGCAATAAAAGTGTGATGAACTCCTTTAAAGATAACAGTAGCGTTAATATAAGTGTAGCTAGCATAGAACCAGCGATTATATGCTTAATCAAATTAGATTTAATTAATTTTAATACAAAAGAAATTAGTATAATATGATTGAAGCACAAAACAATAGCTAATAACTTGTAGAATAGATCGAATTGAATTTCAAAAAAGAGGCCAATAGATACTGCACTTGCAAGAATTAAACTATTGACAATATCTATAGCCAGCTTTAAACGTTCCTTTTTGTAAACTCTAAATAAAGGAGACATTACAGTAGAAACTAGCTGAAATATTAATGTGAATGCAAAAAATGAGGCAATAAGCCCTGATTTCTGCCACTCTGATCCGGCAATGATACGAAAAATGTCCTCTCCCCAGACGAAAACTATTCCATAACCCAATGAGGCTATTAGAAGAACCGAATAGTAAAACTTTATAGAAATGCTAATTAACTTAGTTGTATGATTGCCATTATTAAATAGATCATTGGTCTTTTGCAGAAATACTTTGCCCATTGAAAATCCAATAACTTGAACTGGAATACTTAACAAGCTAATTGCCAAAACGTAAAATCCAAGCTCTCTTTCAGAATAGAATTTACTTATTAATAGAATCGGTATATGGCTAGTTATCTGAGTCAGTAATGAATTTGGGAAAACATACAAAGGATAATTTTTATAGCTTATGACTACTTCACGAATTTCATTGTATTTCCAGTTTTCGATTAATCCTTTAAAAAATCTTTTTGTATTATTTCCAAGAAGCGTGATCAATAGTAATAACCGGTTAATTATTTCACCTATAATCAGTCCTAAAGGATTTGGTCCAATAACAAATCCGTAAACAGACACAAAGGCCTTGGAGGATGATATGGAAATGACTTTAGATATCCCATTCTGTTTGAATAATTTATCTCTGACATTTTGCGCGTCAGCTACAACACTTAACATACCTAAAACAAGTAATATAGGCAGAAGTAAGATATTGGATCCCAAGCTTTGAACATTGAAAAAGCTTATAAAGCCATCCCAAAAAATAAACAGTATTAAGCCAACAAATGCCCCAATGCTAACAGTTGCAACTACTAGAAATTTTACGAGTGTATTTAATTTCCTTTGATTTTGAACAATTATTAATGCTTCACTATACCCCATTGAGCAGCAAAGTAACAGGACAGAAAACACAGAATTAAAGAATGCAAATGCCCCATAATCTGATGGAGAATAAATTCGAGTAATTATAGGAGTAAAAAAAAAGCCAATAAAGTAAGCTATTAGAGAACCAACAGTAAGTTGAGATAAACCCCTGACAAATGATCCTTTACTCTTAAGGCCATTATTTATTTCTCTAATAAATTCCCGAACTTTCAAACCAACATATTTAAATCTCTAAATCTAAATGTTTTGTTTTACAACGAGCCACACTAAACTTGTAACATTTTATAAAAAATTAAGCAGATGAAATTCAAAATTCTTTTTCTTCATCCTTATCCAACAGATCAGGCTCCTTCTCAAAGATTTCGCTTTGAGCAATACTACCCTATAATAAAAGAATCAAAGAATTTAGAATTTGAATCGTTTTCATTTTTTTCACATCAAAGCTGGAAAAAATTATACAGCATGAATGTATTGCAGCTTACGTGGATAACTTTTATTGGCTTCTTAAAAAGGTTTATTCACCTTTATCATTCTGTTGGTGCACATTTTGTATTTATTCACCGGGAATTGACTCCTATTGGTCCTCCCATCTTTGAGTGGATACTTGCTAAAGTTTTTCGCAAACGAATAATTTACGATTTTGATGATGCCATTTGGTTGGAAGATCCGGTAGAAAAAGGCACAATAAAGTCTAAAATTAAATGGAAAAGCAAGGTGGCTAAAATTTGCCATTGGAGCTGGAAAGTCAATGTAGGAAATCAATTTTTAGCAGATTTTGCCAAGCTTTATAACAACAATGTTAGTCTTATACCAAGTGTTGTAAACACCACATGCGTACACAACCCTGATTTATTTTCAAAACCCCCTTCAAAAACTGTAACCATTGGCTGGACAGGCACACACTCTACTCTACAGTATCTTCATTTGATACTACCTACTTTACAAAAATTAGAAAAGAAGAATAATATAAAAATACTAATAATTGCAAATAGAGAACCTTTTTTACCTCTACGAACAATTGAGTTTAAATCCTGGAAAAAAGAAACGGAAATAAAGGATATGTTAGATCTGGATATTGGAATTATGCCACTTACAAATGACGAGTGGTCAAAAGGCAAAGGTGGGTTTAAACTAGTACAATATTTGTCTCTAGGTATTCCAGCAGTTTGTTCCCCAGTGGGAATTAATCGCGTGCTAATTAAAAATGGAGAAACTGGATATACGTGTGAAACGACTGATCAGTGGCTTAAAGCACTGAACTATTTAATAGAAAACGAAGATGAACGAAAAAAAATGGGAGTAAAAGG
>NZ_JAVJUY010000080.1:0-3489 GCF_040220315.1 Fulvivirga sp. | reverse complement strand
TAGATGTCTTGTTCTCCTTCATCAAACAAAGATCCGTCATTTAATGCCTTCAGAAAAATACCCACACCTTCCGCTGTGGCTAACATGCCTGCTTGTCAGTTATTAAATCCTGCGATACCCAACACGATAGCCACTCATCATATCATCTATGTTAGGATTCATGCAAATTGAAAAGGGCGGTGAAATAAAATATTTTGAGTGTTATGTCAAAAAAAACAGAAATATAAACTAATTGATTTTTCAAGTCTTTATCGAGACAAATTTGAAATGGATTTACACTCATCCTGATTTACTTCCTGTTTCAGGATCTTGTATAGCGCTATTAAGGGTTACTCATTATTTACGATTCAATTCGTACAAATCCGAAATGTCACCAAGTTTTCTGTGAAAAGTCAATCCGGATGACGTTGACTCTATCAGGAACTCACCGGAAAGAATTAATGACCAATCAAATTCAGCTGTCCAAATACAACCGTTGAAAAACGTTATTTTATTTCCTTTAACTTCATAAGTGCCACTACAAATTGCAGGATACTTGATTTTTTCACTTTCTCCATAAAATTGGCCATTAGTTAAGGTGAGTTTTACCTGGGAAGGTTCGTTCTCAGCATCAGGGGAAGACCGATTAAAGGTTCCATGATAAGTTCCTTCAATATCAGCAGGCTTAATACTTTCATTTTCACATGCGCATATTATGAAAGTTGAAATTACCAGAAGAACTAATCCATATGTCTTCATCCTAATTTTTTAGTTTTGTATAGTTAGGATTCATATTCAACAGTTATGGTTGGAATAAACCCTAAGTCAATTCAGGAATTTCCCTTTCAAATAGCAGCAGATTTAGTGATCAGGTAACCTTTGCTGTCAGCTATTCTGTCTGTCTTGAATTGGTCTATTGCTTCTATCAGGTAGTTCTTTCTGATTTGAAATTCATTGCTCTTTTGTTCGCTGTAGTTGAAGTGGTTCGCAATGAGCTTGCCCATTGTGAGTCTGCCATCAAACGGATCATCCATATCATGCTCAGTTACTTCGAGTTGGACTTCACCTTTTTTGGAAATAGCTCCAGTCAGTTTACGTGGAACTCTTCTAAAGAGGGCATGATCAGATTTGGTTTTTCGCAGTTTTATGCGCCCCCAATGATCAATGTTCCCACTCATTTGAGATGGAAATAAGAAGGAGTCAAAAGGAAACCAGTTAATATTCTGTCCAACCGCCTCAGAATAGCTGTAGCCGTTCGGATGAATTACTCCCTCGATCCTTGTAGTATGTGAGCCTATGAATGAGAACCCTTTAGTGTAAACCGTGAATATAATTTGTTCAATTTCAAGCAGCTCGTGAATTTCCATTACCACCTTTTTGTATTCCTCACTTGAAGAATTCAGATAATCATCTATTTGATAGAATTGTTGGCTTTCCAGATTACGCAGTTTTTTTCTTAGACGTGGTTCTTTAAACCAGCCAGCAAATCCACCCGTTCGTTCAATATGCTTAAGTTGCTGCTGAATCGCATTGATTTCAGCCTGTGTTCGTTGTAAAAGTTCTGTCATTTGCGATCCAACTATTACCGGTAAATATCAGATATAGTATGTGGTTCAGATCCGGAGATTAACTCCTAAAATAGCTCATATGCCGTTAATTTCAAAGTACAGATATGCTGATAGTCAGACGATGAAAATCTCAGGTAGCAAAACATACTGCGTGATACAACGGGAATAATTACTGCATCGAAAAGCTGTGTTTATTTGCCCTTCAGTTTTTGTTCTTTTTTGCTTCGATCCCGATTTTGATCATGAGGATGCCCAGACCCGCAAACAGTAGAAACATCCCGATGACAAAGAGGTACATCCCGACACCCATCTTGTTGTTTCCGGAAATCATCATCGGACCAAGCTTCCAGGTGCCATAAAGGACCGCGCAAAGCATGCTGATGCCTCCATATATGGGATACCCGGCATTCATGAGGGTCCTGAGTTCGTTTTGTTTATTGGTATCTAACATAACGTGTAAGCTAGCTACAAATTTGATCATTATCAAGAGGGATAATGTCTAAGGAAAGCATACCTCTCCATGGCTATCCCTTTAGGCTGATAATAAATTATTCTCCTAACAGGTCTGCCTGAGAAGAAACCCGAAAAAGTTCCAGTCGGTGAGGACACCATTGCCTTCAACTTAATAATTAAGAAAAATTTATTCGTTTTCGATCAATAGAAAGCCCCGTAGGGGTGACCTAAATTTAACAGGCCACAAAACATCTTAACCATGAAAATAAAAAAAGGTCTGTCGCGGGGACAGACCTGGTATTTTTTGCTTTCTACCTCTTTATGAGGCGCTTACTTAGCCAGCTCGATCTTAAAGGGTACTTTCAACTTTTCCCAATGCAAATAAGCAACTGTGCTGTTATCAGTGATGTCACCGAAACCGTAGGTGAGCCATTCCATATGAGGAGCTTTCTCTGATGCTACGGTGACCCTCAAGGCATCCTGACTCTCATCATATTTATAGCTTCCCCATGCATCGTTGACCTTATTGAAGATCACCACCCATTCTTTTTCTCCCGGAATCGTATGAATGCTGTATTTACCCTTAGGCAGGGCTTTTCCTTCAATCAACACATCATTGTTTATTTCAATGGTTGTATTGGCGTTAGCACCTGCTCTCCATGGAAATGGTTTATTATCTGAGTAATTATTGCCAGCTTCCATACCATAGGGAACGATGGCTCCATAAATTTTTCGGCCCTTTACACCTGGTCGGCTATACGTGAAAGTGATTTGTGTGTCGTTCCCAATAAATTGGCTCACACTGGCTTTTTGACTTGGCTGGACTTTGTCTTGTGCCTGCAGTTTATTCGGTAATGCAAACACTCCAATAAGGGTAAAAGCAAAAAGGTATTGTAATAGATTTGATTTCATGTTGAATTAATAGTTAAGTGTTAATCAAAAGTATAGAAAAAGGTCAAAAGGTTTAAACCACAGGTTGGCATTTAAAGTTCGTGTTTGCGGCCAGGGCACTACACTTATTAAAATTAAATTCCGACACTTCAACCAAAATCACATCGGTACCCCATGAGATCCCCCAAGCCAATGAAGACCCGGAATACAAATCATACCGTGAATTAGCACAAATTGAAACCCTGTCATACAGGCATTTGATTTAGGTTGCGTACTACAAGCCAGGATAATTATGCATAGGATACTGACTTATAGCACGTCAAAAGCACTCGCAACATGGTATGTATTGTTCAACGCCTGTTTGCTTAGTGCCCAAACCGCCCACACGGGCATGCGGGACATTACCGGACTGGAAATAGCTGCAGAGATGGCTCCCGGTGTAAACCTGTACAACACATTGGATGCGGTCTGTTGGTGGTGTGACCAACACAATGGACTGGAGAGTGAAACAGTTTGGGGACAACCGTACACAACACCCCAAATGATTGAGGCCATAGCAGATAAAGGATTCAAATCACTGAGACTGCCTGTAACCTGG
>NZ_JAVJUY010000079.1:0-10614 GCF_040220315.1 Fulvivirga sp. | reverse complement strand
CCATAGAGCGTACAAGTGTGTGTAATGAGCATGTACAAAAAGCACTATAAAATTACCAGTCTTATCATTCTAGCACTAATGCTAGCGTGCTTCGCTTATCTAGAAGATCAGCTGCTCAATCACCTCTCTTATGTTGAAATGGAAGTCAAGTGCTATTTGAATCAGACGATTGGCGAAGAAAAAAACGTTCTTTCAAAATTTGCACACCAACTAGTCGGTAAGATTAAAAATTAAAGTTGTCTGGCAATAAATTGGAGAATTTCCTAGTTTCAAACCCATGTTTGGACTTTTCAAAAAGAAAGAAAAAGATACTTTGCCTGCCTTATTTGATCTCGATAATAACCCACTGATGGAAGGTGATTTGGTCGAGGTATTAAGATATGAACTAGGTAAAAGTAAACTCATTCTTGTCGACAAAGTCTATTACTATCAGTCAGTGAAAAGCGGCAAACAAATTAGCTGGCTAAAAATGATCGATGCCTCAAGCGATCGGCAGAAAGTAAAAAAGATTCTTGATTCTTGATTCTTGATTTATCATTCTTTTATCATTTATTTTGTTTATTATCTCAATAAGAGTATATTCACTATTAGTATTATTCAAAAACGTTAAAAATGGTTAACAATCCGCTACTAAAATTTGTGCTTCTTATATTGCCGTTTACATCAACAATAGCTTTAGTAATGAGATTGCTACATGTTGACTTAAATACAAGTGTTTTGTTCGTGATGTTTATTACATCAATTGCAGGAATGATTATCTATTGTGCACTTTTATTCAAATCACAAAAGATCGTCAATAATGAAAAAATTGGATGGCTATTAGCATTATTATTTGCTCATACAATAGCTGCACCAATATTTTGGTTTAAACACATTAAATAATCCTTATACCCCTAGTTCTTTTACAATATTACTTTTGATTCTCTAGCCGTATGATATACCTTTGTGCCAATTTGAGCACGAGTCATTTATCTTACAAATTTCTAACCACTAATCCATGCCAAGAGATCGTAGTATACGCTCCGTTTTAATCATCGGTAGCGGTCCTATTATTATCGGACAAGCCTGTGAATTTGACTATTCAGGTTCACAAGCAGCCAGATCATTAAGAGAAGAAGGTATTGAGGTAATTTTAATTAACTCAAACCCGGCTACCATCATGACAGACCCCGTAACGGCCGATCATGTGTATTTAAAACCTCTGACTAAAGCATCCATTAGAGAAATACTTGATAAGCATAACATCGATGCTGTTTTACCTACTATGGGTGGCCAAACAGCGTTGAACTTAGCTATTGATTGTGATAAGGCCGGGATTTGGGAGAAATACGGTGTAAAAATCGTTGGTGTTGATATCGAGGCTATTAACATCACGGAAGACAGGGAGCAGTTCAAAAACCTGATGCATAAGATTGGTATTCCAATGGCACCACAAACCACTGCCAAGTCTTACTTAGAAGGTAAAGAAGTTGCTCAGGAATATGGTTTCCCACTTTGTATCCGTTCATCTTTCACATTAGGAGGAGCAGGCGCAGCCGTTGTATGGAAAGAAGAAGAATTTGATAACCTACTGAAGCAAGGCCTGGAAATGTCGCCTATTCATGAGGTGATGATTGACAAAGCCTTAATGGGTTGGAAAGAATACGAATTGGAGTTATTGAGAGATAACAAAGATAATATTACTATCATTTGTTCTATTGAAAACTTCGATCCGATGGGCATTCATACAGGTGATTCCATCACTGTTGCCCCGGCAATGACACTGTCCGATACTACGTTCCAAAAAATGAGGGACATGGCCATCCATATGATGAGGTCAATCGGAAAGTTTGCCGGAGGCTGTAACGTGCAATTTGCAGTAAGCCCAGATGAAAAAGAAGATATCATCGCCATTGAAATTAACCCAAGGGTTTCTCGTTCCTCCGCACTAGCTTCAAAAGCAACGGGGTATCCTATCGCTAAAATAGCAGCTAAACTTGCCATTGGCTATAACCTTCATGAACTAAGCAATGCTATTACAGGTACTACCTCAGCATTCTTTGAGCCGGCTATTGACTATGTAATCGTTAAAATACCGCGTTGGAACTTTGATAAATTCGAGGGTTCTGATAGAAAGCTAGGTCTTTCTATGAAGTCGGTTGGTGAGGTGATGGGAATTGGCAGAAACTTTCAGGAAGCGTTACAAAAAGCTTGTCAGTCGCTAGAAATTAAAAGAAATGGACTTGGTGCCGATGGCAAAGAACTAACCAAGCAACAAGAAATACTATATAGCTTGGAGCACCCAAGCTGGAACAGGTTATTCCATATTTATGATGCTTTTAAATTGGGCATACCATTTAAAACCATCCAAAACCTTACAAAAATAGATAAGTGGTTTCTTTATCAAATTGATGAACTCATTACACTTGAAAATGAGATCGAAAAACATAAAATCGATACGATTCCCGAACATCTTTTACGAACAGCAAAGGAAAAAGGCTATGCTGACAGACAGCTTGGCCATTTAATGCGATGCTGGGAGAGTGAAGTTTTTGATAGAAGAAAAGAACTAGGTATCAATAGGGTATACAAGTTAGTAGACACCTGTGCTGCTGAGTTTGAAGCACAAACGCCTTATTATTATTCTTCATTTGATCAGGAAAATGAATCAATCGTATCTGATAAAAAGAAAATAATTGTATTGGGCTCAGGTCCAAACCGAATAGGTCAGGGTATTGAGTTTGATTACTCATGTGTGCATGGAATTCTTGCTGCAAAAGAGTGCGGTTATGAAACCATCATGATCAACTGTAATCCTGAAACGGTATCTACCGATTTTGATATTGCTGATAAACTATATTTTGAGCCAGTATTCTGGGAGCACATTTATGAAATCATACGACATGAAAAGCCTGAGGGTGTAATTGTTCAGTTAGGAGGACAAACCGCTCTTAAGTTGGCAGAAAAACTTGAGAAGTACGGGATAAAAATACTTGGAACTAGCTTTGACGCGTTGGATTTGGCCGAAGATAGAGGAAGTTTCTCTCAATTGCTGAAAGATAATGATATACCCTATCCAAAATTTGGCGTAGCCGAAGATGCAGAAACTGCCATTGAACTTTCAAAAGATTTAGGGTTCCCGCTACTTGTAAGACCTTCTTATGTTTTAGGCGGTCAGAGCATGAAAATCGTGATAAACGAGCGTGAACTGGAAGAACATATTGTTGATATTCTTAAGAAAATTCCTGGAAACAAAGTTTTGCTTGATCATTTTTTAGATGGTGCTATTGAGGCAGAGGCTGATGCAATATGCGATGGAGAAGATGTGTATATTATTGGAATCATGCAGCATATTGAGCCTGCAGGTATTCATTCCGGTGATTCATATGCTGTTCTTCCTCCCTATAATTTGGGCGACTTAATTATCAAACAAATTGAAGAATACACAAAGAAGATTGCGATAGAATTAAGAACCGTAGGGCTAATTAACATCCAGTTTGCCATTAAGGATGATAAAGTTTACATTATAGAAGCAAACCCTAGGGCATCCAGAACGGTACCATTTATTTGTAAGGCATATCAAGAGCCTTATGTGAATTATGCTGTTAAAGTGATGCTGGGAGAGAAAAAAGTAAAAGACTTTACATTCAATCCTGTTAAAAAAGGGTATGCCATCAAAGAGCCTGTTTTTTCATTCCATAAGTTCTCTGATGTAAACAAAGAATTAGGGCCTGAAATGAAATCAACTGGTGAATCAATCTATTTTATAGATGATTTAATGGACGATTATTTTATGAAAATCTACTCAGAACGAAACCTATACTTGAGTAGATAAGTTAATAAAGCAAAAAGAATAAAATGTTAAAGTTTCTTTTAATCATATTTATACTTGGTTATGTCTTTTTTAAGGGATTAGGCTTCTTTATCCGAATGATTTTAGGAGGCTCATCAATGAATCAGTACGGTAACCAACAACAAAATAGTTCTCAAAGACCAAAAAACAGCAATGTAAATGTTGATTACATTCCTAAAGATCAAAAACCTAAGAAGGAAAATTTCAAAGGTGGTGAGTATGTGGACTTTGAAGAAGTGAAGTAAAAATTGTAACTAAGATAACTATAAAAGTCCCGCTTGCAGTGGGACTTTGTTCGTTTAATGAACATGACACAATTACCATTTTTTAAATATCAGGCCACCGGCAACGATTTTATTCTGCTCGATAATACTTCGAACAATATCAATCACTCTGTTGATCTGGCTAAAAAGTTATGTGATCGTAAATTCGGAATTGGCTCCGATGGGTTAATTATCATCCAAAACCACCCAGATTACGATTTTGAGATGGTATTTTACAATCCGGACGGTAGCCAGAGCTTGTGCGGTAATGGCAGCCGATGTGCCGTTAACTTTGCAAAAAAGCTCGGTCTTATTTCCTCATCTACTACTTTTCTTGCCCATGATGGCCCTCATGAAGCCAGTATTTTAAAAGATGGGATCGTAAAACTCAAAATGTCAGACGTACATTCTGTCAGAGAAATGGATGATGGTATATTTATTGACACCGGTTCACCACATCTGGTCGAATTCGTTTTTAATCATCAAACAATCAATGTTTTTAAAGAAGGAAAATCGATTAGGAATAATAACACCTTTAAAGATGAAGGTGTGAATGTAAACTTTGTTGAAGTGGAAGGTAATACCATACACGTGCGCACATACGAGCGTGGCGTTGAGGATGAAACCCTTTCATGTGGTACAGGAGTAACAGCAGCTGCTTTAGCTTCATCAGGAAAGGGCTTAAAAAGTCCGATTGCCATTAAAACAAAAGGTGGCGAGCTAGAAGTTGCCTTTCAAAAAGTATCAGAAACGGAGTTTAAAAATATTTATTTAATTGGCCCGGCATTGGAGGTTTTTACGGGTGTTATTGAATTAAATTGAGCGGTAAAAATTATAAAAAACGACTTAACTTAGAGCGTTAAAAGTTAATACAAGTATGTTAAAATTCATTGCGAAAGTATTCGGCACAAAGTCAGACAAAGACATAAAAAAACTGATGCCGATGGTGGAGGAGATTAATGCAGAGTTTGCAAAACTAAGCAGCATAAGCGATCAGGAATTAAGAGAAAAATCCAGGGCCGTAAAAGGCGATATAGATGAGTATTTAAAGTCAATAGATGAGGAAATTGCCACACTTCATAAGAAGGTGAATGATAATCCCGATCTTGATATTCATGAAAAAGAAGAAATATTTAATGAAATAGATTCCCTTGAAGAGAAACGTAATAAAGATCTTGAAGAGGTTTTATTAAAAGTATTGCCCAGGGCTTTTGCCATTGTAAAAGAAACAGCCCGCAGGTTTAAAGACAATGACCATTTAGTGGTAGATGCTACCATGCACGATAAAACATTAGCCGCCAAAAAGCCTAATGTTGAAATAGATGGTGAAAAGGCCATATGGAAAAATAAATGGCTAGCAGCAGGCACTGAAATTAAATGGGATATGCTGCATTACGATGAGCAATTGATTGGTGGTATAGTGCTGCATGAAGGTAAAATTGCTGAAATGGCTACCGGTGAAGGTAAAACTTTGGTGGCAACACTCCCTGCATTTTTAAATGCTTTAGCCAAAAGAGGTGTTCACGTAGTAACTGTTAACGACTATCTGGCAAAACGTGATAGTGAGTGGATGGCTCCTATTTTTGAGTTCCACGAACTAACTGTCGATTGCATCGATAAACATGAACCTAATTCAGAGGAAAGAAAAACGGCCTAAGGTGCGACATTATCTATGGAACTAATAATGAATTTGGTTTCGATTACTTAAGAGACAACATGTCTCGTGAAACGGATGATCTGGTACAGAAAAAACATCATTACGCCATGATTGATGAGGTGGACTCTGTATTGATTGATGAAGCCAGAACACCATTAATCATCTCAGGGCCGGTGCCACGCGGTGATGAACACGAATTTTACGATTTAAAACCTCGAATCTCCAAACTGGTTGATGCACAGAAAAAATTAACGCAGCAATTCTTAGTCGAGGCTAAGAAACTTATATCAGAGGGTAACGAAAAAGAAGGTGGATTAGCATTATTCAGAGCCTTTAGAGGTTTGCCAAAACATAAGCCCTTGATTAAATACCTAAGTGAAACAGGTATGCGTCAAATTCTTCAGAAAACAGAGAACTTCTACCTTCAAGACAATCAGAAAATGATGCCTGAAGCAGATGAACCTTTGTATTTCACCATTGATGAAAAGCATAACAGTATTGAGCTTACTGAAAAAGGTATTGACCTGATTACCAAAGAAGGTGAAGATTCTAACTTCTTTATTATGCCAGATATTGGTATTGAAATCGCCAACCTGGAAAAAGACGAATCGCTGAGTGACGAAGAAAAAGTCACTAAAAAAGATGAGTTGATTAAAGATTACTCCATAAAATCACAGCGAATTCATTCGGTTAACCAACTTTTAAAAGCATATACGCTATTCGAAAAAGATACTGAGTACATCATCGTTGATGGCAAGGTAAAAATCGTTGATGAGCAGACTGGCCGTGTAATGGATGGCAGAAGGTATTCTGATGGTTTACATCAGGCCATTGAAGCTAAGGAAAATGTGAAGGTGGAAGATGCTACTCAAACATACGCCACCATCACTTTACAGAACTATTTTAGAATGTACCACAAGCTTGCCGGCATGACGGGTACTGCGGAAACCGAAGCCGGTGAATTCTGGGAAATATATAAGTTGGATGTAGTTGTTATGCCAACTCACAGACCAATTGCCAGAGACGACAGGCAAGATATGGTGTATAAAACCGTACGTGAGAAATTCAATGCAGTGGTAGATGAAATTGTGACCTTAACTCAAAAAGGTCGGCCAGTATTGGTAGGTACTACCTCTGTGGAAATTTCGGAGTTGGTGAGTAGAATGCTCAACATGCGCAAGATTAACCACCAGGTGTTAAATGCCAAGCAACACGCTCGTGAAGCTGAAGTTGTAGCTGAGGCAGGTAAACCAGGCACCGTAACTATCGCAACAAACATGGCTGGTAGAGGTACTGATATTAAACTTACACCTGAGTCTAAAGCTGCTGGTGGTTTAGCAATCATTGGTACGGAACGTCATGAATCAAGACGCGTAGATAGGCAGTTGAGAGGTCGTTCTGGTAGACAAGGGGACCCGGGTTCATCGCAGTTCTTCGTGAGTTTGGAAGATAACCTAATGCGTATGTTCATGCCGGAGCGTATCGCAAAGATTATGGATAGACTTGGTTTACAAGAAGGTGAAGTGATTTCGCATTCTATGGTTACCAAATCCATTGAAAGAGCCCAGACTAAAGTAGAAGAAAATAATTTTGGTATTCGAAAAAGGTTGCTTGAGTATGATGACGTAATGAACTCACAGCGTGAGGTAATTTACAAGCGTAGAAGAAATGCACTGTATGGTGAGCGACTACAACTTGATATTATGAACATGCTATTCGATACTTGTGAAGACATCGTATTGAATACCAAAGGAGCTGATAATTTTGACAGCTTTAAACTCACAATCTTAGGCGTTCTTGGCGTTGATTTTGAGATTTCAAAAGATGAATTTTCTACCATCTCAGAAGAAGATTTAACTCAAAAGCTTTATGAAGTGGCCTTCGAAGCGTATAAGAGAAAAAATAATGGAATTGCCGAAAAGGCATTACCAATTATCAAAAATATTTCTGAAACGCGTGGTGCTACGATAGAAAACATTCTTATTCCATTTACTGATGGCAAAAAACAAATTGGTGTAGCAGCCAATCTCCAAAAATGCGTTGATACCAACAATCAGGAAATGATCAAAGCTATGGAGAAAATGATTACCCTGGCTATTATCGATCAGCTTTGGAAAGACCATTTGCGAGAAATGGATGACTTGAAGCAGAGTGTTCAGAATGCCGTTTACGAGCAAAAAGACCCACTTTTGATTTACAAGTTCGAAGGGTTCGAACTCTTCAAAAGGTTTATTGCCAAAGTAAATGAAGACACTATTTCATTCTTAATGAAGGCAGATATACCGGTAGAAGATCCTAGTCAGGTGCAGGAAGCACGACAAAGAGGCAGACAGAAATTAAGTGAGAAGAAAGAAGAATCGAGATCGCTTCTAAGTGGTGGTGGCAGACAACCAGCAGCCAACAGGCCACCTGCTGAAATTACGAAGCCTTTGAAGTCTGAGAAGGTATTTGGAAGAAATGATCGGGTTACTGTTCAGTATATGGATGGGAGTATGAAAAAAGATGTTAAATTCAAGACGGTTGAAGCTGACATCAATAATAATAAGTGCGTTTTAGTAGAAGATTAAATGATAAAAAAGAGTTTATACTTTCTTGTTTATAGTTTGGCTATTTATGCTTGTTCACCTACAACAACTACCAGTACCTCGAGCATAGAAACTTATAACGAAGATTTATCAGTTCATCGGCCCAAGTTTGATGCATTAGATGAATCTAAAGAAGTAAAATCTAGTACCAAAGAGGTTGAAATTAGCTACCCGGAGCCAACTAATGATGTTACCAAAAACCTGAATGCAGTGTTAGACAGCATTAATAGGCTAAAAGCCAACATTAAGTATGTAGATGGCTTTACAGTACAGGTTTACTCAGGCACTAGTAGTGAAGAAGCCAAAATTGCAAGGGGTAAAGTTTATTCAATTCTTTCCGATGCTTCGCCCTCTTTAAAATATGATGAACCCAATTTTAAAGTAAAAGTTGGTAAATATTATTCGCGATTAGAAGCACAAAAAACGTATGCCCAGTTGAAGCGGAAGTTTCCCAACTCCATTATTATACCTGAAAAAATATACTTAGAAGAAATTGATTGAAAAGATAAAGAAGCTTGCTAAAGAGTATAAACAAGATGTAATTAACATCAGACGACATATTCATGCCAATCCGGAATTATCGTATCAGGAGTTTAATACGGCAAAATTTGTAGCCGGCCAGCTAAGGGAATTTGGCATCGAACCCAAAGAAGGGATAGCAGAAACAGGTTTAACGGCCATTATCAAAGGTAAAAATCCTGATAAAAAGGTGACTGCTCTAAGGGCAGACATGGATGCCCTGCCGATTTTAGAAGCCAATGACGTGCCCTATAAATCAAAAAATGAAGGCGTTATGCATGCCTGTGGGCACGATGCACATACAGCTTCACTCCTCGGTTGTGCAAAAATATTAAACGCATTAAAAGGTGAGTTTGAAGGCACCGTAAAACTTATTTTTCAACCCGGGGAGGAAAAAAATCCTGGAGGCGCCTCGTTAATGATAAAAGATGGTGCGCTAAAAAACCCAGCTCCTGCAACAATATTTGGACAGCACGTGATGCCATTAATACCTGTTGGAAAAGTTGGCTTTAGGCCCGGCATGTATATGGCCAGTTGCGATGAAATTTACCTGACTGTTCACGGAAAAGGTGGGCATGGAGCCATTCCTGAATTGGCGATTGACCCAGTGCTTATTACCTCGCACATAATAGTTGCCTTGCAGCAGGTAATAAGCAGAAACGCTAGTCCTAAAACCCCTACTGTCCTTTCATTTGGCAAAGTAGAAGCAAATGGAGCGACCAATATAATCCCGGAAAAAGTAGAAGTGGCTGGCACATTCAGAGCCATGAATGAAGAGTGGCGTGCAGAAGCTCATAGAATCATTAAAAAGATGGCCGAAAGTATTGCTGAAGGCATGGGAGGTTCGTGCACTGTGAATATTTCTAAAGGCTACCCCTATCTCGAAAATGACCCTACCACCACAGAAAGTGCCAGAAAATCTGCTGAAGAATATTTAGGGAAAGAAAATGTAGAAGACCTGGACCTATGGATGGGTGCAGAAGATTTCTCTTATTACACTCATGAAGTGCCTGCTTGTTTTTATAGGTTGGGAACCAGAAATGAACAAAAAGGAATAACCTCCTACGTTCACACACCTACCTTTAATATCGATGAAGATGCTCTTGAGATTGGCTCAGGATTAATGGCCTGGATTGCTATTGATAATCTTAGTAGCTAACGATCCTCTTCATCACGGGCAAGTTCACCAGTAATACCTTCAGTCACATTAATAACGTGGTCTCCTATCCGTTCTAGCAAATTGTACATATCGGCATATACAATTCCGTTAAGCACATGATATGAATTATTCTCAATGCTTTTTAAGTGTTTTTTGCGAAGCTGATCCCTCTTTTTATTAATGTGTTTCTCTACGTTAAATGCCTCTTCCAAAGTAACTTTTTTATGGTCAGCAGCTAAGTTAGAGTTCATTATTTCCAAAGATTTATCTACTAACTGGAACATTTCCATGAGGTTGCCTATCTGTTTTTCTGAAAACCAGACATCACTTTCATTCTTCCTTTCAATTGATAGTGAGATTTGGAAAAAGAGATCTGCAATTCTTTCAAGATCATTAGCGATTGAAATCATTCCCCTAAGCCGGAGCGAAGATTCATCGCTTAAATTAGAAGTGGATAGTTTAGACAGGTATTCAGCTACCTCAATTTCCATTCGATCCGTTATGCCTTCGTATTTTTTAACTCGTTTAACAATCTTATTTCTATTCTTAAATTTTTTATCTTTTATCAATGACTGAACAAATCCAGACATTCTTGAGGT
>NZ_JAVJUY010000078.1:0-13200 GCF_040220315.1 Fulvivirga sp. | reverse complement strand
GGCGCCAATTATTTCCATGCTTGTAACAAATGCGAGGCGGAAGTTGAGAAATTTATAGCCGAGGTCAAAAAAATACTTTCACGTAAAAAAGAGTATGCAGAAGTAGATTATCCTTGTCATTCCCCAACTCAAAAAAGATGGTTTAAAGCAAAGGCCAGGCAAATTATAGTTGAAGATAAGCCCCATGCGATTATTATACATGAAAATCAAACTGCAGAAGTAGGGTTGGCAGAAGAAATTGAGCTCTTATTAAAAATATCAGAAATCATCCATTACGAAGGAGTGTTTTTAAAAGCGCTTAATGAGGTTCTAAAACAATTATGCGATTTTTCTCAATGGACGTTAGCTGAAATTTGGCTACCACAAGAAGAAGTCTCACTGCTTAAATATAGTGGTGCTTGTTACTGTAAGAAAAGAGATCTGCAAGCTTTTTGTGAAGCCGCAAAAGAAATCAGATTTGAAAAAGGAGTTGGACTACCTGGAAGAGTTTGGGCAACAAAGAAATATTTATGGATCGAAAATTTAGCTGAAAGTAAAGACTTTTTAAGAGCTGAAATTGCAAATGAATTGGGAATTAATTCAGGCCTTGCACTTCCTATTTTATTTAATGATTCGATTCATGGTATCATGGCTTTTTTTCATGATGGTACAAAGAAAAAGGACCAACATTTATCGGAATTAATATTTAGTATTTGCAAGCATCTAGGACTTTTATATCATCAAAAAAATCTGGCAGACCGACTAAAAAAGGAAAAAATATTTATGAGATCCATAGCTGATGACCAGTCAGAGATGATCGTGCGTTGGAAGCCAGATGGAAAGCGGTTATTTGTTAATCGTGCGTACTGTGAAAAATTGGGTATTACTGAGGAGGAGGCACTTGGTACAAGTTTCTACGATCAAATCCCGGCCAATAGCCTCGAAAGAGTAAAAAAAATTATAAATGAGCTAAACCCTGACAATCCTGTCAACTATGATCAAAATCAAATTAGACTTTCAGATGGCAGCCTAGAGTGGCATCAGTGGATGAATCGAGCTTTTTTTAATGATTCAGGTGATCCGGTTGAATATCAAAGTGTGGGACAAGATATAACGACAGCCGTAGAGTCTCAGGCCAAATTAGAAGAAAATAAAGAACGGCTGCAATTAACTTTAGAGTCCGCAAAAGTCGGCACTTTTGATTGGTACCCAAAAGAAGATCAACTTTTCTGGGATGATCGATTATTTGAAATATTTGAAGTAGAGCCAACTCTAAATATAGACCTAAATGCTCACTTTTTTAATGTAGTACACCCTGACGATAAAGAGCGAGTGACGAGAGAATTTCAAGAATCTTTAACAGAAGGTGGCAGAAGTAGTCACGAAATTGAATATCGTGTGCTTGTAAATGGAAAAATAAAATATATTCTGGCTCATAGTCGAATGATAAGGGATGACGATGGGGAAGTTATACGTATGTTGGGTGCCTCGCAAGACATCACTGAAATTCGAGAGGCGGAAAATTTTCTTCAATTAGTGCTCGATTCCGCTGGTATTGGAACATTTGAAAATTACCCTTTACAAGAGATATCCAAATATGATCACAGGTTCAAGGAAATATTTGGTATTGATAGGGAGGAAAAGGAAGAGCTAACAGAAGCTTTTTTTAGTAGAATTCATAAGGATGATTTGGGTAAAGTAAAATCCCATTACGAGGAGAGGATAAAAAGAAATGGGCGCACTGAAATAAACCTCGAATATCGCATTGTGGTTGGTGGTAAAGTCAAAAATATCCTTGGTTATGGTCAGGTCATAAGAGATGGTAAAGGAGAAGCTTCACAGATCGTGGGAACTGTTCAAGACATCACGCCTCTAAGGGAGTCAGAAGAAAGGCTGCAGAAAAGTGAAGAGCTTTATCGAAATATTTTCAATCAACAATTTCAATATAGTGCGCTACTAGATATGGAGGGTAAAATATTAGAAATCAATGATTTAGCTCTAATAACGCAGGGAGTTTCAAAAGAGAGTTTTGTAGGGCGTTATTTTTGGAATTCACCGGGGTGGGAAGGCGACAATATTTTACAAAGCAAAGTAAAAAATCAAATTGATAGATTAAAAGATGAGGGTGAACCTTTTATAACTGAAGACGAGTTTACTGATCCCTCAGGACAAAAACATTATTCAACATCACATTACAGTTTGATACGAAATCAGAAAGGTAAGCCTGAAAACATCCTCGTCCAGGCTATTGATGTAACAAATGAAAAACGATCTAAAGAAGAAATACAGAAACGTAAACGTAAACTCTCGTTAATCTATGAAAATACAAATGACTACATTCTGCTCTTCAGTATTGTAAACGGTATATACTATTTCGAAGAGATTAATTCGAAGTGTATGCAGCTGGTTCAAAAGTTTGGTCTTGATGTTCAAAAAGATCAAATTACTGGAAGCTCTGTTGAAGATTTCTTCAAAGATTTACTGAAACTTCCAAAAGAACGCTACTCTAAACGACTAAAACTTTACGACAATATTGTAAAAAACAGGAAGTCTCATTCTTATGTTCAAGAATTTGAAACTTCAGATGGCCTCATGGTTTCGGAAGAGAGCATTACTCCGATTATCAATGAAGACAAAGTAACCAATTTACTGATTGTTGCTCATGATGTGACCGAATCATATTTAAGCAAAAAGAGAATAGAACATAGTGAAAAACAGCTCTCATCAATTTACAATAGTTCTAACGATTTTATGCTTCTAATGAGGGTAGAAAAAGGTGGCTATTTTATTGAGTCAATTAATGTTGCTACAGTAGCAGGTTTAGTACGGGCAGGTATTCAAGTGAAAAACAGGCAATTAGAGGGTCTAAACATGCTGACGTACTTTAAAGACATCCTTAATTACTCTCAGGATCAGATCGATGAACACCTTAAATACTATGATAAGGTTAAGAAAAATATAGAAATTGTTCGATACACTACTGAATCCTACTTCAACGATAGGTTCTTTGCTATTGATACGAAAGCAACCCCAATTTTAGAGGATGGATTAGTCAAATACATACTCACGGTATCTCGTGATATTACCGATATTGTCCGATCAAAATTAGAATTGCAAAAGGCCTACAGTATCTTGGAAAAACTGAAATCCAAGGTAGAGCAGGAAAACATTTACTTACAAGAGGAAATTAAACAGGCCAATGATTACGAAAATATGGTTTTCAAAAGCCGGGAGTTTCGAAGTGTACTAAATAAAGTTGAGCAAGTAGCAAACACAGATGCCACCGTTTTGATTACCGGTGAAACAGGAACGGGTAAGGAACTTATTGCAAGAGCTATCCATAACGTAAGTAACCGTTCAATAAAACCTATGATTAAAGTTAATGCTGCTGCCATACCCAGAGATTTAATTGAAAGCGAACTGTTTGGTTATGAAAAAGGGGCTTTTACGGGGGCAACTGCTGCAAAACCTGGCAAGTTTGAATTGGCAGATAGTGGTTCTATTTTTCTGGATGAAATCGGTGATATGCCCATGGATTTGCAAGTTAAAATCTTAAGAGTTTTACAAGAAGGAGAGGTGGAAAGGCTCGGTAGCAACAAAACCAAAAAAGTGGATATAAGAATAATAACTGCCACCAACAAAAATTTAGAAGAAGCGGTGAAGGAGGGTAAATTCAGGGAAGACCTTTATTACAGATTGAATGTTTTTCCTATTCAAATACCCCCACTGCGTTCACGCCCTGACGATGTACCTATTTTAGTACAACACTTTACATCAAAATATAATCTTAAGCATGGTAAGCAAGTGACTATTATCCCCAAAGCTGTAATGGATTATTTGAGAAATTACACATGGCCGGGCAATATAAGGGAGCTTGAAAATACTGTTGAAAGAGCAATCATTCTAAGTTCTGGTAATACATTTGATTTACCCGAAGTAGCAAACAGCGCGTTTACCCAGGAAAAATGGGAACATGATAATTCTTTGGATGTAGTGATGCAAAACCATATTCGCCAAGTATTGAAATCTTGTAATTGGAAAATTGAAGGTGAAAACGGAGCAGCAGTTCAACTGAAAATTAAACCAAGTACGCTACGTGATAAGATGAAAAAATTTAACATCGAACGTCCGAATTAACTCACGGCATTTCGTGGAAGTCAATTTCTACTCAAGGTAAGCCTCGGTATTCCGTGGGTTTTTGATTGCACCGATTAGTAGAAACATTTTGAATATATCTGACTATCAGTCAGTTAAAAATTTAACAACAAGCTTTTATATTACTGGCACACACCTTGGTATAGCGTTTTCGTGAAACGTTCAAAAAAAGGTATTGTATTAAGAACCGGAAGGCACTGGATTAATGGGACGATATTTTATTCCGAACTATTTATATCAGAAGATTTTCCAATTGTCGATCATCACGCGATCATGGATCACATTAATGTGCTCGACAAATTCATAGGAAATAAGAAAATGCTGTTTTTAAGTGACGTTTCATCATCTGAAAATATACTCAGTTTTGATGCACTCAAGATTTGGGGGGAAAATGAGTCGCTCAACAAACACCGGATAGCGGAAGCATTTGTGGTATGCTCATTAGCAGATGTATATTATTTTAAGCAGTACATCAGATTAAACGATTTGGCGTATCCGGCTAAGGTATTTAATGATAAAAAGGAAGCAGTTAATTGGTTAAGTGAATTATGAAATTTAGTAAAAAGGAGGAAGGGGTTATGGATTTAACCGTTGATAGATTGGATGGATTCGATGAACGTACACAAATAAAAGTCTTGTACTTAGAAGACAACTCCAGTGATGTAGATCTTTTAGAAATTGAGTTATCAAAAACAGGTAATTATCTTATTAAAGCGATAGAAACTAAGGATGAATTGATAAATGAGTTGAAGGGCGAATATGATATTTTTATCTGTGACTACTGCCTTGTTGGATTCGATGGAAAAGAAGCGGTTAAAATTGCCCAAAAAATCAGACCTGATATTCCTTCTGTTATATTATCTGGAACAGTGGGAGAAGAAGAAGCCGTCAATATATTACATTCAGGTGCTTACGATTTTATTCTGAAGCAAAATCTTAAACGAATACATCGTGTAATTGATAGGGTTATTCAAGAAGCAACAAGAAGAAAACAAGCTCAGATATACCTGAAAGAATTGGAAGATAAAAACGCTTTACTGAACTCAATTCTTGATAGTTTGGACGACTTGATGTTCTTCAAAGATACTGAAGCAAAATACATACGTGTTAACAAAGCATTTGTGAATTATTTTAATATCTCTGAAGAAAATATTATTGGGAAAACCGATCGAGATCTTTTTTGCGCAGAGATCTACAATAAAACCGAAGAAGCTCATGAGAAGGTTGTAAAAAATGCAAAATCCCTTAGGTTTCATACAGAATACATGAAGTCAAATGGTAAGGTTTCCATTTTAGAAATTGTAAAAACCCCTATAGTAAGCAACGGTAAGGTAATTGGATGGGTAGGTGTTAGTAGGGATGTTACTGAGAAAAGACTACTTGAAGAAAGGCTTAGACGTAATCAATTAACATTAAGTCAAGCTGAAGAAATTTCTGGAGCTGGTAGTTTTGAGTTGAATGATGATCTGGGGATTTTGAGATGTTCGGCTAATCTCTTAAAGATTTTCCACATTAATTCGGAACACGATCAAATATCCTTAAGTAAACTCTACAACATTGTTTATGAAGCCGATAGAGCGCTATTTATGCAGCAATTTCAAAATGCAATTAAGAATAAACAAGCATTAAGTCTAACACATAGGATATTTATCGATAATGATATTAAGTACTGCAGAACAAGTATTAGACCAGACCTTACTACTAATAATGGTCAATACTATGGTATTGTAGTTAATATGACACCAGAGCGAAAACAAGAAGATATTATTAGCAACATACAGGAGAGTGAAAGAAAACGCATTTCTCGCGAATTGCATGACAGCATCGGTCCGAAACTGGCCGCAGCCATGATGTATATGGATCAGTTACATATGAAAGAGCAAGATGAAAAAATTGCTAAAGTTCGCACCATCGTTCTCGATTCCGTAAATGAAATTCGGGATATCTCCAGAAGTTTATCTGTGAAAATGGTTGAAGATAATGGCTTGGAAAACGCCATTGAGGATTTATTTGATCATATCCCTTCTCGTATAGAAAAGGAAATTAAAATTGAAATTAACGAGGACGAGATAAGTCCGATGATAGCGGCACAGGTTTATCGCATTGTACAAGAGGCAATTAACAACATGCTCAAACATTCTGAAGCGTCAACATTTAACTTTTCAATGGTTCAGGATCAGTCAATTTTAAAGTTGGATATTAAAGATAATGGGTCGGGCTGTAACATTCATGAAGCGAATGGTAAAGGAAATGGGATCAAAAATATAACCCATCGCGTGAAACGCTGCCATGGTATAGTACGGTATTCTTCTGATAAAGGCAATGGGTTTAGTATTGAAATTAAAGTGCCAGTAAAATGATAAAGTGGTTGAAGTCCATATTTCCAAAAAAGAGAAATGTGATTAACACTTTACTACTATATGTTGTAGTGGCCCTTATCTCATTTTCTTTTACTGGTGAAAGTAATACTAAAAATAATAAGTCGACATCCACGAAAGCTCATCAGGAAGTAAGTCATAGCATTACTTCCAAAAATATAGCTGAGAGTTCGACTAGTGGTAAATTACTTCCTACATCACAACAATCAAACAATCATGATTGGTGGGCTGGAATTATAACTCCAATATCACTGTGTCTGGTCTTTACAGTCGGTTTTATCACCAATGGATTGCTGTATTATAATTCTCGAAAGCAAGCTGCCATCGAAAAATTGAAAAAGTTAAAGAGGATTAACGAGATTCTTGAAAAACGGATAGCGGAACAAACTAGTCAATTAAATAATGACAAAAAGGAGCTTGAGATTCAATCCAACAAATTGAATTTGGCTTTGCAAGTAGGAAATATTGGTATTTGGGATTGGGATCTACAGAGTGGTTCTTTGGAATGGGATAGCTGTATGTTGAATATATTCAATTATCAACCACATGAATTAAGCAATTCCTATGAAGATTTTGCAAATCGTGTACATCCAGAAGATTTAAATCGTGTAAAGGATGAAATTGAAGAATCGATAGCTTCTCATAAATTATTTAGATCTGAATTTAGACTTCAATTAGAGAATGGTGATATAAAGTATTTGACAGGAATGGGCTGTGTCATCTACAATGATCTAAACGAAGCTGTGAGAATGATAGGCACCAACCAGGACGTTACGCACACCAGGCTGATACAAAAGAAGTTGGAACTCATCAATGAACAGCTAGAAGAAAAAGTAGCCTTACGTACTACTGAGTTGGCCGAAAAAATAAAAGAGTTAGAGGAAGCAAATGCCGATCTCAGATCGTTCAGCTATTCGGTATCGCATGACCTGCGATCCCCTCTTCGCGCCCTAAGTGGATTTTCTGATGCATTGTATGAAAATTTTGGTGATGCTTTGGGAGAAAAAGGCAACCGATGGGTCAATTTTATTAAAAAGAATGCCGCACATATGGATGATCTTATAGAAGATATTCTGGCATTAGCAAGAACTACTCAGCGTCCCCTCAGTAAGACAGTCGTGGATATGAAATCACTTGCTTTAACGGTATTTGAAGAAAATAAACTTCTATTTCCAAATGTTAAATTCAATTTTCAGGTGGATGACATTGAAAATGTGTCAGCTGATGCAGGACTCATGAAACAACTATGGCAAAACTTAATTTCCAATGCCATGAAATATTCTTCTCAGAATGAGAACGCAACCATTTCAATAAGCAATACTGTGAATTCAAATATGGTCACATACAGCGTAAAGGACAATGGAGTAGGATTTGACGATCTATATAAAGATAAATTATTTGTACTCTTTCAACGCCTGCACTCCAGCGCTGAATTTGAAGGAACGGGCATTGGTCTTACCATAGCCAAAAAAATAGTAGTAAAGCACGGGGGTGAAATTTGGGGTGAAAGTAAGGGGCAAGGTGCCACCTTCTATTTTTCACTTCCATTAATAAAAAAGAAAATATGATAAACGAATCGAATATAGTACAAATACTTCTTGTTGAAGATCGGGAAGAGGATGGAGAACTGGCGCTAATGGGCCTGGAATCTTTAGTGAATAATATTAAATGGGTAAAGGATGGAGCGGAGGCACTGGATTTTTTGTTTGGAAGAGGAATGTACGAGGGAAGGTCAATTAATGAACAACCAAGACTTATTTTGTTGGACATTAATCTTCCAAAGGTTAACGGATTAGAAGTTTTAAAAGAAATTAGGAGTAATCCAATTACTAAAGCCATTCCGGTAACTATTCTTACCACGTCTAAAGATGAAAAAGACATCTATGAGGCATATAATCTAGGAGTGAATAGCTATATCAGTAAACCTGTAAGTTTTGACCAATTCTCAAAAACAGTAAAAGAAGTTGGTATGTATTGGTTGGTCATTAACACTCCACATATTAATCAGAACTCATAGCACCGAAATGAATGAACAGGTAAAAGTATGTTTTCAATACTGTGAAGTGAGGCAATATTTTATAATTAAAGCAAATTGAAGATGAAAACGATATTATTAATAGACGACCACGAGCTCATAAGAGATGCGATTAAATACTACTTTAGTGATGATGCGGATTATGTAGTAAAAAATGAAGCTACAAATGGTGAAGAGGCGCTGGAGTTGCTAAAGAATAACAGCTATGATATTCTCATCTGCGACATAAACATGCCCAAAATGGATGGAATGGAACTGATGGAAAACATTAAACGGAATTATCCTGATCAAAAAGTATTGGTGCTTTCTATGCATGGAGATGCTAGTGCCATTAATAAGATGATCTCATTAGGAGCCCATGGGTACACGTTAAAGAATTCGACAAAACAAGAAATTAAGACGGCCATAAACCAAATTTTAAATGGTGAAAATTATTTCTCAAAGGATGTTTATGAAGCCATTATCAATCGTATTGCAAAGAAAAATCCTAAGAAAAGAATTTCGTTAGAGATAGAATTAAGTTCTCGAGAAAGAGAAGTTCTAAAACTTATCATCGCTGAATTTTCAAATCAAGAAATTGCTGATCAACTATTTATTAGTATACGTACTGTTGAAACACACAAGCGAAATTTGTTAGACAAAACAGGTTGTAAAAATATAGTTGGGCTTGTCATGTATGCTGTAGAAAGAGATCTTGTGGGAAGTAATGCCCCCTAAGAGCAATGTTTCTATTGATGCCTGACCTGAGTGAATGATCATTTCAATAGACGAAATGATCATTGATTCAGAGTTTCTGCTTTGCTTCTAATTCCTTTGGGCCATCGAAAAAAAAGTATGGTTCAAAAATTAGAGCGCAAAAAGTATGAAAGCATTAGTAATAGGTTGTATCTGTCTGTTTACGGTAACAGTTGGTGTATCACAAAGACAGCATTTTAAGTTTGGCGAAGGCTACAGAAGCTTTATCGCTTACGTCCCCACAAATCTCGATACCACTAAGGCAGCTCCGCTGGTTTTTAACTTCCATGGTGGTGGCATGACTGCCGTAGAGCAAATGTATTACACCGAAATGAATGAAGCAGCTGAAGCTCATGGCTTCATTGTCGTTTACGTTCAGGGAGTTGATGGTAACTGGAATGTAGGCTTCGATATGGATTATGACACCGGAACGGATGACGTGTCGTACGTAAAAGAGGTTTTGAAACTGGTCAAAGAAGCTCACAACATTGATGATAAAGCCATTTACGCAACAGGTCTCTCCAGGGGAGGTTTCTTTACCTACAGACTGGCCATTGAAATGCCGGAGACGTTTGCCGCAATAGCCTCAGTCGGTGCGCCCATTCCCAATCAGGTGCAGAAAAGGCATGAAGCCAAAGGCAAAGTAGCCGTCATGTTAGTGCAAGGTGATGCCGATTTTGTAGTTGAATTTGGAGGAAAAGGGGAGGCGTATTTATCAGCGCAACAAACCATCGATCATTGGGTGAAGCACAATGCAAGCAAAACCACTGCGGTGGTTACCGAAATAGATAAAGCAGATGATGGCACCAAAGTGATCATCAAAACCCATGAAGGCGAAGTGCCGGTTAAGCTGGTACAAGTTGTCAATGGCGGCCATACCTGGCCCGGAGCTAATGATTTCAATATTGGCTATCCGTTAGGAAAAACCACACACGACATTAACATGAATGAGTTGATGTGGGAGTTTTTTGAGGCGAATCGAAAATAAGAAGTACTAAACCGGACAAATTATGAAACTGAATAACATACTAACGGCCTTGTTCCTCTTGCTTTTTTCAGGGCCTGCCCTAGTGGCACAGAACGCCCAACTGGAAAGTAAAATCAGAAAGTGGGTACAGGAAAAGAAGCTTCATGGCGTAAGTGTCATGATCAAGCAGCATGACTCGGTGATTTTTGAGCAGCAATTTGGTCAGGCTGATATTGAGCAGCATAAGAGTTTAACTGCGGACAGCCGGTTTCGAATATTTTCGATGACCAAACCCGTCATTTCATTGGCTACTTTAAAGTGCCTGCATGACAACAAACTCTCATTAAACACACGCCTCGATCAAATTTTTACTGATTTTGAATCGGATGAGCCCATAACCATTCGTCAGATATTGACCCATACGGCCGGGTTCTCTTATGGGGGCGAGTTTAGCTGGCAAGGCTTTCAGTATTGGTTATATGATCCGTTGGAGAAGAGTGAAGATTTGAATGAATTCATGGAGCGCCTTTCCGGACTATCACTTGGTTTTGATCCCGGTACTGCGTGGGAATACAGTATTTCCCACGATGTTTTGGGTGCGGTGATAGAAAAAGTCTCCGGTCTAAGATTGGAGGATTATATGAGAAGGGAAATTTTTAATCCACTTGGTATGATGAACACCGGCTTCATCCATAAAGGTGAGTCTATCAATAACCTGGTGAAGTTTTATAGGTATGATAAGGAGGCAGATAAAGCGGCTCTTCTGGAAGATCAGTATGCCTATGATAAAGTTATTACCTCCGGAGGGGGCGGCCTGTACAGTACCGCAAATGACTACATGAAATTTCTCGATGTGCTGTTATTCCCGGAGAGATATGCTGATCTGTTGCCCGAGGAAGTGATTCGGCAATTGAGTAAAAATCAACTCGCTGCGAGTATCGGGAGTATTCCTGAAAGTATTTACCCCGATAGTGGTTTTGGCTTTGGTGTGGGAGTTCAGTTAACAGCTGGCGAATACCTGCCAAAAGATAGTTTTTACTGGGCCGGTATGGGCGGAACCATGTTTTGGGTAGATCCTAAAAATGAGTTACAAGTAGTTGCCATGACACAGTCATTAGGCCACCGAAGATTCATGGAGAGCTATTTTATTCCTTTGGTCTATGAAAGTTTGTGGTTGGTGGGGGAGTGAAAAAAAGAGGGTGTCTCAAAAAGTAACTTCATCTGTAGGACTGAACCTGCCAATCGGCAGACAGACATGTCGAAGTCCGTTTAATGCTAATAAACCACATTTCGACTAGCTCAATATTGCAATTGGCAAGACCATTGAGACACCCACTGTTTGATTCCGTGTAATATCAGCTACGAGCTAGTACTTTGCTTCGTTTAGATTTATTAAACATCTTTCAACAATGATTCGATTTGTTCTGGTTACACTATTTAGCTGCGCTTTGCAGTTTGTCTTCGCTCAAGAGCTGGAAAAGCAAATAATAATTGATGGCATAACAGCTTCTTACTATTGCAAAACCCAGCAATACAGTGAGTTAGAGAGCTATTTAGAGGACAAGGGCTACGTGTTGGATTACAAGCTCGGCACTAAAAAAGTGTACCGACATCATGACGACAGCAAAGGTGAAATTGTATTGCTCATCATGGGGTATGAGTGGGTAGAAATCCTGCATACTCAGGATGAAACCGGAGCTTTCAAAGCTTCCATGAATGAAATTTTAAAGAACAAGCCCTTTGTATCTGTTGAGGAGAGGTATGAGCTGGCACTCCCAGATCAGGAGAATCCGGGATTTAAAACCGTGCTAACCTGGGAAGGAGAGAACAAGGCCTACCTTACTTTTTCGCCACCCGAAATCCATAACGAAACCAAATCGTGGGATTTGTATTTTGAGGAGGTTTTTGCTGGAAGACCTCAGTGAGAGTAGGCTTCAATTTTCATCAGCCTGTTTAAAAGCCATAGATTTTAATTCCTGCTCTGCTTTTGATATGCCATACTTAGTGGCAATTAGCCGCCAATTTTTTACAGCCTCCTTTACTTCATTAATTGTAGTTAAGGCTTGATCCTTTGATATTCGGAAAAATGGGCATACCTCTAATGCAAGTTTGAGGTCTAGTGCATTATCAGTGTCTGAGATATTTAATTTGAGTCCATTACCTGACTCAACAGGATTGATATCATAGGCAGGAGATAGCAGCCAGCCTTTTTCTGATAGCATAAAGCCATGATTACGTAAGTGGTCATCTACATTAGAAACGCAAATACTGAATACGATTCTGCGCCATAATTGCTCGAGATCCTGATTGACATTTGAACCTCGGGTCATAATAAACTCCACTAATTCAAGGTAACTTACATTTGCCTGGTAATCGGCACCATCAGTATGACCTAATAAGGTCATGGCAGAAGCAAAATGCAAACGCTTTCCTCTTGTTGTACGATCAAATCTTTTTGTTAAAAATGTATGATATTTACTGGAAAACTTCATTGACTGGCTTTCCGCCATTGTTATTCCAGCTGCAAGTGCCAATTCATATGTTACTATCTCCCATCCGCCAATGTCCATATCATCTTTTTGACTTGGAAACTTAGCAATCCATAAGTGATTGTCTTGATCCAATACACTTGCTTTTGGTCGTGCACCACCTAATGAAGAGCCTGGAGCCACTAACATATTAAGCCATTTAACATAATCAGGATGATCAATGGCATCATCATTTTCCAGCTTCAAACTAATTTGTTCGAGTTCGCGGATTGAAGTCCAGGGGGGACTTGCTAAAATCTTATCATCGCTTAAAAATGGTTGGTTTGGGTCAAGCTTAAATCGTAATGCACCCATGCGATGTTCATCATATACGCCTAATAAATAGTCAGTTTCAAATAAGGTTTTTTTGTTACGATTTTCAGCCCTGGCCAGGGCAGCTTCTTTACGCAGCATCAAAACCCG
>NZ_JAVJUY010000077.1:0-3419 GCF_040220315.1 Fulvivirga sp. | reverse complement strand
GTCACTACAAACTTTTCAAGGCAAAACCTTCATTAGCATACTTGACCCATCATACAGCCAGACTGTCACAACTTACAACCCAAATCAGAATGGATCAATGGACGTAACTCCGGGATCTACTTTTAATACAGGAGAAATCATGTATGAGAAGTTTGATAAAGCATTTAAAGATGCAGGATTATTTGTAAGCTGGTCAGCCTATCAACCTAACCATAGCTTTATTCCCTCAGTGAGCGCTTTGGCTTTTGAAAGCTCAAATTTTCTATGGAAAAACCCTATAAATAGAAATCTTATCTGTACAAACGAGATACCCTTTGATTCGTATTTTGCTCCAGCTGTGAATGAATCACATATTCAATTGACCAATGATAATGTTGATTGGGTACTTCAGGAAATAAATGGTATCCCCCAACAGCCAACAGTTCGACCAATGGCAATAGATCTGGTTGGGCCAGAGACCTCCTGCGGAACCGCTACTTACACATTCACTTCGTGTTCTACTGTTGGTTCAGCAAGTTGGTCTGTTTCTCCAAATCTTCAGATAGTCAGTAGTACAGGAAATAGCATTTCCGTAAAGTCAAAATATAGTAGCTATAGCGGAAGTCAAACAATTACAGCTACTTTTTCCAATGGAATTTCAATGAATAAAAGTATAGTCTTAGGTCCACCAAACTATCAAAATATTGAATTATCAGTGGATAACAATGAATTAAGCAATTGTGATTATACCTATGCAGATGCAGATTATGATCACCCCCCAGGTCCTAGTCCAGCTATCTTGGAATATGAGTGGCGTATTCCTTATTCGTATGATTGGGATATCTATGAAGAATATGGAGGCTTCGCGGATTTTCAATATGTTGAGATTGAATATTGGGACAGTAATCCACCTAACCAGGAAGCGATTCAAATAAGGGCTCGAAACACTTGTGGGTGGAGTTGGTGGAAAGAATTTTGGGTGGACGTTGATGATTGTGGGGGATACTTCATGATGATGTCCCCAAATCCATCATCAGATTTTCTAAATATCAGCTTTCAAAGGGCAGAACTAGAAAGCCTCAATGCAAAAGAGGTAACTACAACAAGGATACCTGAAAAAAACATAATCTCCGAAATTTATGATCAACACCAAAATTTGGTCTTAATGCAAGATGGTGAAATGAATACTGGTTTAACAATTGATACTTCTCAGTTGCAACCTGGTCGCTATATCATAAAAGTATATGTGGATGATCAAATATTCACCAGACATCTTTTGATAGAATAATATGGTTTTTGGAAGGCATCTGGTAAGCTGGATGCCTTTCTTTTTAAGCAGTGCGAACTAATATTTACAGCAACTCTAGTTGCTGGGATTTCGACTCCCTTAGAATGTTAGAAAGGGAAGGGGTGGAGTGTCCCGGATTGATAAATTCATGATCAATCTCCTTCTCCTTGTCAATGTATTTCCGGAAGTGATCCGGATCCTCGCGGGCGCTACAGAGCAGGTCTCCTTTTTTTGACATGATGCAGATCTTGCAGGAATGCCTTGACATGCCGGCTACATAGGTATAAATGAATGGCCAATCGTTTAAAGCTGCTTCCTTCAATCCGATTTGATAGAGGTGTCGTCGGATGGCCAGGTGATCCAGGGTAATGCCGTAGGTGGCAAAGACTGCAGCGGTGGTGTAATCATGGATCGGTAAAACAGTGTACACCTTCCTTTTTTGTGTGCTTAGCTTCTTGTCAAGCCTGAAAGGATCCTTCAATGCCCTGGGATCTGATTCCTCTGCCCGAAGTCCAATACAATTGTACACCAGGTCATAGTGGTGTTCTTTACAATACTTCCGGATGAATTTTGAGATCGGAGCCGTTTTAAGATCACTGGTACATTGCCTAAAAGCAGGAGAGGGCCACATCCCCCGATGTTCAACCATTTCGAAGAAGGTTTTATTGGCCTGAACCTGGTAAACAGGGATTTGCTCACATGTTTTTTCTACGTGTTCAAAGGTTCCTTCCCAGTCTGCTCCGGGTAGACGTGCATGGATTACAATCAAGTGTTCCCTGGGCACATGATCATAAAGCCATTTGAACATGGCCTGGGAATCCTTACCTCCGGAATGGTTACAGACAAATAGGGCCTTAGAAGGCCTGTCTAATAATTGCTTTCGTGCTTCTTTACTCATAGTCACAGTTTTTAAACCTGACAGATTGAGTAGCTGAGCGTCAATCTGCCTTCACGGAGAAAAGGGGCAGATTGTAAGCGGACTATTTAGGTGAAGAATGATTTAGGCAATGAATAAAAAGTAATGGTTTTACTGCCCTAGGGACATTGAGATAAACAAAATGAAGCTCAAAGGAATAATGGGATTCGGTGTATTGGTGGGGCTGAGTATGCAAACCGAATGATTAATTAGCTGATCAATCTTTAGAGGGAGGAATATTGAACATGAATTATAGCTTACAATCAGTTAACTATAAATAATATCATTACGTTACTTGCTTTATTTAAATATTTCAGCTAAATTCATTTGACATTTTACTTTAAATCGTTTCTCATACCATTTTACACAAAGAATTTTAACATGAGACTAGTCTTATTTTCAGATAATGAAGTACTATTTAAACATTGCGTTATTCATTAAATAATTTGTTAAACAATTGATTTATTAGTCATTATGAAAAATGTTATTTATTATCTACCGGTTCTGACCCTCCTACTATTTGTCCAGTGTAGAGATGAGTCGCCCAATAAATGTTTTGAAGAGAAAGGACAAACTATTAGTAATAAGGAAGGTACCGTCTATTTCCATTCTCACTTAGAAGCTTATGCAATCTATGCTCCTGTAGAAAACACCTTCGATTCACAATTGGTGTTTGTTCCCTGTGAAATACCTGAAAAGTATAAGAAGGATGGTGTGAAAATTATATTTAGTGGGGCATATGCGACTCTAAATATTTCATTTGATAAAATTCCGGGACAAGAGTTCTATCAATTGAATCTTACTGATCTATCATTATTAACAGACTGAAATATTTAAATCTTAATTAAAATAAACCAGCTATGAAAAATTTATTGCTATTTTCAGTTCCAATATTTATGCTTCTTACAAGCATATATGGACAAAAGAAGTCTAAAAAAACAACATATTATGACGATTGGCCAGTGGAAGTTGAATCCAATGAAATAAGCACAAAAGAAAAAAAGGAAGGTATTTCTACGAACTTTGTGACAATTGGTACAACTTGGGATCACAGGGTAATATCATATTTTTTCTCAAATGGAACTCCCGATATTCCTGGTGCAGGTGAGGAGCAGGCAATTAGAGATGGATTTGCTTTATGGGAGGCGGTTACCGATTTAGTTTTTATTGAAAGCTGCGTTGAAGCAGATGCAGACATTGTAATACTTTATGGTGCTTTTAGTCATGGTGATACTG
>NZ_JAVJUY010000076.1:0-2707 GCF_040220315.1 Fulvivirga sp. | reverse complement strand
ATCACTATGGCAAACCCCACAATAGAGAATATCTATTTTAACATCGTTAGGCTGAACCTCCCTTCTTTCAATGGAAAGTTGTGCTAAATCTGAAGTACTACTTGCAGCACCGTATGCTTTTACTGAACTCATGGTTATCTTTGTTTTGGATAAATTAGTTGTCTGTAAGGATAATCCTTTAAACGAGGAATTGTTTATAAAAACTTGTAACAAGTCACTCAACGCATTAGTTTCACAAGAAAAAAGTAGATGATAGTAATCAATAACCACAAAGAATTTGAGGAATGGCTTGGGAAGGAAATGGGCGTTTCCGACTACATTAAAATTTCTCAGGAACAGATTAATAAATTTGCTGATGCTACGCTCGATCATCAATGGATCCATACAGATCCTCAAAGAGCGAAGAGTAGTCAATTTGGAAGCACCATTGCACACGGGTATCTAACGCTTTCCGTTACGCCACACCTCTGGGAGCAAATTGCCGATATCAGAAATACCAAAATGATGATTAATTATGGTATTGAAAAGATGAAGTTTAATCAGGCGGTAAAAGTGGATAGCGAAGTGCGTTTAAGAGCAAAACTGGCTTCTCTAATTGACTTACGTGGAATCACAAAAGCGCAATTAGATATTACATTAGAGATTAAAGACAGTCCAAAAAATGCGTTTACGGCCACATTAATTTTTCTTTATCATTTTAAATAACAGGTGTTCCGTACTGAACTAAATATAATTCCATCAGGCGAAAAACTTAGTCTCAAGCAACCAATACTTACTATTGGCTCATGTTTTTCTGATAATATCGGCTCCAAGCTTAAGGAATATAAATTTCAAACACTTGCCAACCCATTTGGAACGGTCTATAACCCGGTAAGTATTTTCAAACTTTTGAGTATGGCTTCAGAAAATAATGAGCCAGCCAAAGAATCATATCTTACTAATGACGGTATTTATGCGAATTATGATTTTCATTCTTCATTTTCATCTCTAAACCAACAAGAGTTAGAAGATCAGGTAGTCAACAGCCTCAGCAATACTCACTTATTTTTAGACAAATCGCCAGTTCTGATTATCACATTTGGAACGGCCTTTATTTACAGAAGAATTGATAATGACGAAATAGTGGCTAATTGTCATAAGGTGCCAGCGAAGAATTTTAAAAAAGAGCTACTGAATCAGAAGCAGATCATTCAAGAGTTTGAGCAGCTTCATACTAAACTGGTATTGAAATATCCAAAAATCCGATTCATTCTTACCGTTTCACCTGTCAGGCATATTAAAGATTCGCTTGAGCTCAATAGTGTTAGTAAATCTATTCTGAGAATTGCATGCCATTCGCTAAGCGAGCAGTTTGAAAATGTGGAGTATTTTCCTTCCTATGAGATTCAATTAGATGATTTGCGCGATTACCGCTTCTACAAATCCGATATGATACACCCAACAGAAGAAGCAACCCATTACATTTGGAACAAGTTTGCTGAATGTTATTTTGATGAATCTACGTTAGAATTCATTGAAGAATGGATTAAAATAAAGCGCGCGATTGACCACAAGCCCTTCAATCCAAAATCTGAAAAGCATCAAGAGTTTGTTCGGAATACTATTGCAAAAATCAAAAGCTTAAATTCAGATATTGATTTCACCGAAGAGTTGCTTTCACTTAAGAAAGCGTTGATTTGACTCTGATTATTTAATAAACCTTGCCTTACTAATTGATTACTTGGTAGTTTTACCTATGCAGCAGGTAGCAACACTTTTCTTCATTTTATCTTTATTTACTACCTGCCAACAAGCCAAAGATTCAACTATGCCAGAGAAAGCCAATCACCTGATAAACTCTTCTAGTCCGTACCTGTTACAACACGCCTACAACCCTGTAAATTGGTACCCCTGGGGTGAAGAAGCTTTGAAAAAAGCCAAAGAAGAGGATAAACCTATTTTGGTAAGTATTGGCTATTCATCCTGCCATTGGTGTCATGTAATGGAAAGAGAGTCGTTTGAAAATGATTCTATTGCAGCCATTATGAACAAATATTTCATCAATATAAAAGTGGACCGAGAAGAGCGGCCTGATGTAGACCAGATTTATATGGATGCTGTACAGGCTATGGGTCAAAATGGTGGCTGGCCATTAAATGTGTTCTTAACTCCAGATCAAAAGCCTTTTTATGGAGGCACCTACTTTCCACCACAGGGTTGGGCCCAGCTATTACAGAATATAGCTCAGGCATTTGAAGCCAAAAGAAAAGAAATTGACGCTTCCGCTGATAAGCTCACAGATGCGCTATCCACCAGTGAATTGGTTAAGTATAACCTAAGTGCTAACCAAAGTGGTTTTACCAAAGAACAAGTGGATAGTATCTATCTGAAATTATCCAAGCGCTTTGACACACAAAAAGGTGGTTTTGAAAGGGCTCCTAAGTTTCCAATGCCGGGGAATTGGCAGTTATTACAAGAGTATTATCATTATACCAATAATAAGGCAGCACTCGATCAATTAATTCTCACATTGGATGAAATAGCTAAAGGTGGTATTTACGATCAAGCGGGTGGTGGTTTTGCTCGTTACTCAGTAGATGCCGACTGGCTAGTTCCACACTTTGAAAAAATGCTATACGATAATGGACAATTGCTAAGCCTATATTCAAATGCCTATAAGCTCGCACAAGAACCACTATATAAAAAAGTAGTGGCGCAAACTATTCAA
>NZ_JAVJUY010000075.1:0-16157 GCF_040220315.1 Fulvivirga sp. | reverse complement strand
CCATTAAAGTTGGAAGCTAAATTTTTCTCAGATGAGCTTGATGAAGCTTTTGATATCTACACCAATGTGGTCAAAATATTCTTCTTTCTTGGTTTCTTAGCTATCACCATATCATGCCTCGGGCTGTTGAGTATGGTGGTTTTTACCACTCAAAATAGAGTGAAAGAAGTAGGAATAAGAAAAGTGATGGGTGCTCCAGTAATGAACATTACCTATTTACTGACAAAAGATTACTTTAAGTTGATGATTATAGGGGCGCTGATTTCGATTCCGATATCATACTTTCTTTTTTCTGTGATGATTGCCCAGCAAAATGCCTATTCAACCGGTATTGGTGTTTTACCAGTAATAATAAGCCTGGCTATTTTATTAGTTCTTGGTTCTGCAACAGTTATGTCAGAAACATGGAGAGCAGCAACGGCTAATCCAACAGACACCTTGAGGTATGAGTAATTAATAACTTATAGTCATTTCGTAAAGTAGCAGAGCGAATTGGAGAAATCTTTGCCACCAAAACAGGGGGCGACTCATACTACATGGCAAAGATTCCTTCGTTGCACTACGGAATGACCAGATGGAAGAGAACCTAACTCAGTTTATCATTATTCTTATGACGGTCCACATCGCGGGCCGTTTTCTTTTCAAAGTTCTTTTCTAATGCTTTTGTAAGATCTACACCCGTTTGATTGGCCAAACAGATTAATACCCAAAGTACATCGGCCATTTCATCGCCCAAATCTTTATTCTTATCAGATTCTTTTTCTGATTGCTCCCCATACCTGCGCGACATAATTCGGGCAAGCTCACCTACCTCTTCGGTTAAAATGGTCATATTCGTTAGTTCATTGAAATATCGAACCCCAATGGTTTTAATCCATTCATCTACCTTTTGCTGAGCTTCTTCGATTGTCATTATTGCTTGTTTTTAGTATCAATAATAATAGTTACTGGTCCATCATTCACTAAACTAACTTTCATATCTGCACCAAACTCACCGGTATTAATTTCCTTTGAAACATCCTTCTCCAATGTTTGTATGAATTTTTCATACAATGGAATGGCAATATCAGGTTTGGCTGCTTTTAAGTAACTAGGCCTATTACCCTTTTTGGTGCTGGCGTGTAAGGTAAACTGACTAATGAGTAAAACATTACCATCTACATCTATTACACTTTTATTCATTACCCCTTCTTCATCATCAAAGATCCTAAGGTTTGCCACCTTCTTGCTCAACCAATCAATATCTTCTTGATTATCAGCATCTTCGATGCCCAATAAAATCATCAACCCTTGACTGATGGATCCTTTAATTTCATTATTAATTTGTACTGATGCTTCAGATACTCGTTGAATAACTGCGATCATGATTAAATATAATTTTGATTTTGAATGGCAATAATTAACCTTCTTGCAGGCTGTTTTCCCACTCTAAGAACCTATCAATTTCTTCTTGAAGTTTATTATAGACCCAAAGTACAACTGTAAAGTCATCGATCAGTCCGGTGATAGGAATAAAATCCGGAACCAAATCAAGTGGAGTAACAAAGTAGACAATGGCCGCCACAATTAGGATGATATTCTGTACCTGAATATCTCTGTATTCTCCTTTTCTATAAGCTTTTACCATTCGAATGAGCGTACGAAGACGGTTGGCAAGCTTTGATGTAGTTACAGCAGAAACATCTATTTCTGACAACTTCTCTTTCGATACATTAAAAAGCTGTTTCATACGCTCGTTGTTAGTCAGTAGTTTACCTGCTTTCTTTCGCGCATTCTCAAAAAATTTATTTCCTTCTACATTCTTCATACTACACGTTTAAAAAGTCTCCCAAATCTCACGTTTCACCGAAAGTAACGCATGCTGTATAGGATCTGGTTCCTTCTGCATGGTTTTCTCAAAAATCTGCTTCGATAAATCTACTCCAGTAGCTTTCTCATCCAAATTGGATACCGCCTCATTGATAGTAACAATCAGGTCTTCTTTTGCTGATTTCACCAGCTCCCAGGCATCTTCACTCATATACAACTGCTGCGAAACATTGTGATTGTATTCTTCTCTTATTTCATTGAGTAATATCTGCTGAAACTCACGAGCTGTATAATTGCCATTGTTAAGTCTCACTATTAGGTTATTCGGACTAATCCGTTCTAAAAACAAGCATACACGCTCATAAGCATGTAATCTGTTGGGCATTACAGTTTCAATACTTTTACCTCTTACCTCCAACCTTTTTTTATCTAACTCTGCATTAATAAATGATTTAACGATCAAATACATGGCATATAATACCAACCCCGCAGGAATAATGATTTTACCGAACTCAATTAGTGCTTCCATATGTTTAGCTTAACGAATAACGTATTTTTGTGTTAAGAAGGTGAATTTAACAAAGTACAAGAGAATATTATAACTCAGTGATAAAATGCAAGCAATAACTCCAGTAACCATTACCAATAAAGCCGCTGAAGAGATAAAAAACATCATGGAAAATAAGAACATTCCAGAAGGTTACCTCTTAAGAATTGGCATAAAAGGTTCTGGCGGTTGTGCAGGTTTTGAATACATGCTGGGCTTCGATAAAAAGAAGGATACTGACCTGGAGTATAACGTGGCGGGTGTACCTGTGCTGGTTGAAAAGAAACATACTATGTATCTGCTCGATTTAGAAGTTGATTTTCATGAAGGTGCAGATGCACGAGGTTTTACTTTTGTGAAGAAGCAGCCAGCTTAAGTTTAACGCTAGTATTTCAACCTAACAAATCTTTTAAAGCTTAGTAAAGGTAGCCGTAGCAAACAGCTAATTTTTTAAAGTAAGAGATACAGTTGCTCTTTTGCACTCGCCATTAATAGGTGGATTAAATTTAGAAAGACTCACCTCCACTTCTTTTACGCCATCTTCCACTAATATTCGCTTACCGATATTATTTACAACATGCTCCAATAACTTAGACGTGTTGGCCATTTCTTCTTTGGCGATGGCATACAGTTTTTCGTAATCTACCGTCTGTGTTAAATCATCATTTTCGGCTGCATCATTAAAATCGGTGTCTACAGTAATATTAAGTTCAAAATGATTGCCTTTCTCTCTTTCAACCTCATGATAGCCGTGATAGGAATAGAAAGCCAGGCCTTCGAGCGTTATCTTACCCATTACTCAAAATCGTCAAAGAATGAGTTATCTGAACTATTGGAAGAAGGTGCTTCCACCGGCTTTGATTCCTCCTTCTTTTCCTTATTTTCTGGCTCAGGCAAATCAACCTTCAGTTCCTTAGGTACAGGAGGCTCTGTGTTTTCCAATTTTGTATCAAAATCCAGGGTAAGCTTCTTATTAACTGATTTGCTGTCTCTTTTCACTTTCATTAACTCCTCATCAATATCAATTTGCTTGAGTTGTGCCTTTACCCGATTAGCCTTCTCAATAGCCTCGGTAGCAAACGTTTTTATATCTGAAAGAAGGTCTTCCTTCACATTTTCCAGGTTTCTATAAATTTGGGCCATTGTACGGAGCCTGTCTTCCATGTCATCCACCGCGTTTTTCGACTTCACCTCTGCCTCTTCCAGCATATCTTTGGCTTTCGATTTTGCCTCATTCATTAGCGCCTCGGCTTTCATTTCCGTTTCCTTCATATGAAGTTGAGCAGCTTTAGTGGCCTGATCTATCATGCTGGCGCCTGTGTCTTCAGCTGTTTTCAAAGTTTTAAAGAGCGAATTCTCTACCTCGCGTAATTTCTCAACTTCCTTTTCTGATGACTCAAGCTTAATTTTCAGCTCTTTATTTTCGTCCTGCATTTTCTCCCATTCGGTTGAGAGTGTTGCTAAAAACGCCATAACTTCATCTTTATCGAGGCCTCTAAATGCCTTTTCAAACGTCTTTTGGCGAATTTCTAATGGCGTAATTTTCATGTTTCTATATTGCTATCCAACTATAATCTATAACTCCAAATTCCAAATCGATATTGTCCGATCGTCACTGGCACTTACCAACAAATCGTTATGACTTGTCCAAAGCAGTTTATTTACTGACGTACCATGGCCGGCATGCCTTGCTTTATCAATAACCTTCAGTAGCTTAAATCGTTCCGCATCCCATACTTTTATCGATTTATCCATGCTACAAGTTACAAAATGTTTCCCATCTGGGCTAAATGCAATATTATTTATAGCATACATGTGCGCAACGATATCTTCCAACAACATATAGCCTGCATTTACATCCCAAATTTTCAAGTGGGCGTCTCTTCCTGCACTCAGCAGCAGTTTGTTATCAGGACTGTATTTTAGGGTAAAAACACTGTTATCATGCGCTGTATCGAGGGTGTATTTTTCTGAGTGACTTTCTAAATCGAAGATCTTAATGGCGTTATCACTAGTGCCAACGGCTATTTCTTGTCTTTCTTTGTTTATTGATATAGTTCTTACACTTTTTTCTGCAACAGAAATCTTATCGATCAACTTTAAAGGTGTTAAGGAAAGTACATAAAGCGTTCCATCGCCTCCTCCAACATATAGCTTATTTTGATATGATTTTATATCAAATATGGCTGATTCTAAGAATTTAAGTGATGCTCGTTCTGCCTTTCCATCTAGATCTATAAAATGTACACCTTCGTAATTATGCCCTATAGCCAGCACATTGGCCTTTTCCAAATAATGTAATCCATAAATAGAATTGGGTAATTTGGCGATGAGTTTTCCATTATCTGGTTCTGCAAGATTCCATTGTACCACCATTCCATCGCCAGCGGCAGAAAAGAAAATATTATTGGAAGAGAAGCCTTCTAAGGTGTATACTGCATCATTATGGCCTTTATAAGAATCTAATTTATTGACCACAACCTTACTCATAACCTGATTTTGACTAATTTGGTAATTTTAAGCAAATAAGCACGATCTGAGCTACTATACCAATGCCTCTAGTAAAAATCGAAGAAATTACTCCATCCAGACACCTTGTGATATGGCATATTCGTGAAACTGAAAGTGAGCTGCTTCATTTGGTGGATAATAGCAATGATCTGCAACAAAAGCTTTTAAAAGTAAAAATTGAAGCGAAGAAGTTAGAATTATTGGCGGCAAGAGCTAGTTTACAGGCCCTGGCTAAATACCTCGCTTTTCCTTTTAATGGTTTAGGTAAGAATGAACATGGAAAGCCATTTATTATTGGTTTAAATAGTGAAATATCTATTACTCATTCTTATCCTTATGTAGCAGTAATTTATGATGCCAAGGTTGATGTAGGTATAGACTTAGAACAACCCAAAGAGAAGCTGTTAAAAATAGCGCATAAGTTTCTCTCTAAGAGTGAGTTGAAAGATGCTGATGGCGATATTATAAAACTTTGTATTCTATGGAGTGCAAAGGAAGCCATGTATAAAATCTACTCCAAAAGAGGCTTAATTTTTAATGAGCATATGAGTATTGAGCCTTTTAACTTACAGAAGGATGGCACGATTACTGGAAACATTCGTGTGAATGAGTACAAAAAAAAGGTTAAATTACAATATAGGGTAACACCTGAATATGTTCTTGTTTTTAACCTAAACTGATGATGAAATACATTTTAAGCATATTAATTCTATTTTCCAGTCAGGCATTTGCGCAAACTATAACCGATTTTACTGCTCTAAATGTACAGGATGGGAAAGCATTATCTTTAAAAAATCTATCCTCAAAAAGTGGTGTAGCCATAATATTCACAAGTAATGTATGTCCTTACTCCGTTTATTATGAAGGTAGAATTACTCAACTAGTTTCAGATTATGGAGATCAAATTCATTTTGTGTTGGTAAACAGCATGACTGATGACAAAGAAACCGCTGAACAAATGAAAAATAAGATTAAAACCTGGGGTTTATCTGTTCCTTATTTGGCAGATAAAGATGGCGCTATAAGTAAACAGTTTGGTGCGCGCAAAAGTCCAGAGGTATTTTTACTTAAGCCAGTAGCGGGCGCATTTAAAGTATTTTATAAAGGCGCAATTGACAATAATCCGCAGGTAGCCAATGATGTAAAAGATCAATATTTGAAGAAGAATATTGAGAATTTATTAGCTGGAAAATCTGCCGTAGCTAATTCTACAAGGCCCATTGGTTGTATGATCAGGTAGCTTAAATTAAATCGCTTACATCTCCTCCCGCTATCGCCTGTAGCAATAATTTGACTTCTTCGGTTTTAGAGTGCTCACCAATTTTTTCAAATGAATTCATGAGGTTTCTCAATGAACGCCTCACAATATCTACATTATCACATGGCTGGAAGAAGTTTTCCTGAGGATTCATCCGTAATTCAGCAATATAATTATCAATGTCATCTCTTGAAAATATCAACCCACGATTGAAAACGTTGATATAAAATTGATGATGCTGTTCGTCTTTATAAGTTAGAATAAACAAGTTGGGTAGATTCACGCCATAGACTGGCATTTTCAATCGCTGTGCCACCAACATATAAATGGCACACAGGCTTATTGGGTTGCCTTTCTTGGAATCTAGCACCACGTTAATCATTGAGTTGCCTGGAGAGTGAAAATTCTTGGTATTCGCCCCAAACTTCAATTTATTGAATAAAACACTGTTCAACAGTTTCACCTGATCTATCGGGTGGGCATCGGGTTTAAACTCCAACCAGGCTTCATAATAAATTTGCTCTAAATCCTGTTTTAACTTCACAAACTCAAGGTCTGGGTACTGGTATGTAGCTATAAGCCAAAGGCCTTTTAGTAAATCTTCAGAATCCGTTTCATACCATTCTGTAAGCCTTTCTTGCAGCAATTCAAACTGAAGCACATGAATTAAATCTTCAATCCTTCTTTGAACAGAAGGGTTTAAATTACTTTCCCATTCGGTTTCTAAGTAAGGAATTATTTCTTGCCCTAATGATTTGATTTTATCCTCTACATGATTAATTATCTGAGAGTCTTCATCATCAAGTAATGATACCAGTGCTTTAAATTCGCTATCCTTCATGTTCAATTTAGATTGAATGAATTTTGAATGATTGAATTTGTCTCATTTCGTATTTTTCCTAGCTTTTGATAGAATTGATAAAGCTTCCGAAACTTCACCCTTGTAGTTGCTCACATCGAAATTAATCATTTTAGCTTCTTCTAATATTTCTATCCAATACTCAACTTCGTCTGCCTCTTCAACAGTTATACTCAATTTAGCAAAAAATTCTGCTTTTGACCTAGCTCTGCATGTAGCCCTGTAATTTGCACCTACAGATAATGCGGACCTGACCAACTATCTAAGCACAATTCTTGGTTCATCATTTTTAGTAGTTCTTCTCGAAATTGATATTGCTCCTAAACCAATTTGTTTAGTTTTTACTTTCATCATTTCAATGAATTCAGACTTGCTAATTTCCACAGTGTTATTATTTATAATATCATTCAATCATTACTTATGTTTGAATTACTCCAACATTAAACTTCTCCACCGGAGCATGATCTGCCACCTCTATACCCATTGAAATTACTTTTCTTGTTTCCCTGGGATCAATAATTCCATCTACCCACAATCTTGAGGCAGCGTAATATGGACTTAGCTCCTCATTGTATTTATCAGTAATTTCCTTCAAAAGCTTTTCTTCCGCTTCAGGAGTAATTTCTTCTCCCTTTGCCTTAAGAGTTGCTACCTTTATCTGAAGCAGAGTTTTAGCTGCCGAAGCCCCGCTCATTACTGCTATTTGTGCTGTTGGCCATGCGTAAATTAATCGTGGGTCATACGCTTTTCCGCACATGGCATAATTACCGGCACCATACGAATTTCCCATCATGATAGTAAATTTCGGAACAGTAGAGTTCGCCATGGCATTTACCATTTTGGCTCCATCTTTAATAATGCCCCCATGCTCTGCTTTGCTTCCCACCATAAAACCACTTACGTCTTGCAAAAATACCAATGGAATTTTTCGCTGATTGCAATTCATAATAAAGCGTGCTGCTTTATCTGCAGAATCTGAATAAATTACGCCACCCATCTGCATTTCGCCTTTTTTGCTCTTTACCACTTTTCGCTGGTTTGCCACAATGCCTACAGCCCAACCATCGATTCTACCATAGCCACAGACAATGGTTTTTCCATAAAGAGCCTTGTACTCATCAAATTCTGATTTATCAACCAGCCTTTTTATTACATCTTTTACATCGTATGGTTTTACTCTGTCTTGAGGAATAATACCTAATAATCCATCTATACTTTCAGATGGTTCCTCAGATTTGGCTCTATCAAAACCAGCTTTTTCATATGCTCCGATTTTGTTAAAAATTGATCTTATATAATCAAGACAAGCCTCATCGTTATCGAACTTGTTATCCGTTACTCCTGAAATTTCGCAATGAGTTGAAGCACCACCCAGTGTCTCATTATCAATACTCTCACCAATGGCTGATTTAACCAGGTATGAACCTGCCAAGAATATTGAACCAGTTTTATCCACAATCATCGCTTCATCAGACATGATTGGTAGATAAGCACCACCAGCCACACAGCTACCCATTACAGCTGCAATTTGTACAATACCCAAAGCAGACATTTTTGCGTTATTTCTGAACTGCCTTCCAAAATGCTCTTTATCTGGAAATATTTCATTTTGCATCGGCAAAAACACACCAGCACTATCCACAAGGTAGATAATAGGAAGCCTGTTTTCCATGGCTACTTCCTGCGCACGTAAATTCTTTTTAGCTGTGATAGGAAACCATGCCCCTGCCTTTACAGTAGCATCGTTGGCAACAATTACACATTGTCTGCCCTGAACATATCCAATACCCGTTACAACACCTCCGGACGGACAACCACCCACTTCTTGATACATACCTTCTCCTGCGAAAAGGCCAATTTCAAGAAATTCCGAATCTTTATCAGTCAAGTATTCGATCCTTTCTCTGGCCGTTAGTTTTCCCTTTTCATGCTGAGAAGCTATTTTCTTTTCACCACCACCAAGTTTGGTTTTGTCTGATTTAGTTTTTAACTGATAAATGAGTTGCTTAAGGTTATCCTCATTCTTGTTGAATTCTATATCCATAAGTAGATTATAATTCTTTAAAATAATAGCTTACAAACGTTTGTAAGTTCACTGCCACAATTTTAAAGATTATAAGAGGAATAATTAAGTAAAAGGGATAATTAAGCTACACTGAATGGTGCAGTGACTTGTATAGTTAACGAATATAGCGTTTGGCTGGAATTAATTTCCTTTTCTTGCTTCTTTCCTTCGCTCCTTCTCAATTTTCTCCTTGCTTTTTCCTAATGGCGAGAAAAAATGTTTGGGGTTGGTATCAATATGTATTAATAGTTTGTCCAGACTTTGCACTGCACTATTCAGATTTAGATAGAGTGAGTCATCATTAATAAGTTTACCTAGTGTGCCTTCATTTTTAGAAAAATGCTCTATCGCAGAACTCAAATCTGCAAGTGCCTGATTTGCTCTGGCTACAGTAGTTTGAAGCTCCATTTGCTTAAGCGAGTCAGAGAAAGCCGTAAAATTTCTAATTGCTGGTTTTGTGCTTTTAAGTGTAGTATTCAATTCCTTACCTACCTGGTCGTAAGTAGCCATCATTTCTATGGCATTTTTTCTAAGCTCATAAATGGAAGCATTTAGAATTCTTGGACTTTTTGCCAATTCTTCCATCATTTCATTTACTCTCTCCCCGTTACCTTGTAGATTATCCAATATAGCATTAATTTTCTTGATAGTTGCCTCTAGGTTATTAGCTACGGGCTGGGCACTCTCAGCCAAAATATCTGCAATTCCTTTGTCAAGTTGAGATTGTAATGTGTCTCCACTTTGTAATGGAACACCTATATTTCCACCTCTTAATGATATGGATTTGTTACCCAAAAAATCGCTATTCAAAACAGCTATAGTAGAATCGCCAATAACGATCTCGCCACGAATATCCATTTCTACGAGTACTTTATCATTGTCTTTTTGTAATAGTGTGATTTTACTTACCCGACCAACAGTAAAACCATTGATCATAATGGGGTTAGAGACATTCAAACCATCGATATTTGCATAAATGGCATAGTATTTATCATTGGAAGAAAAGAAGTCCTGCCCTTTCAAATAATTAAAACCCAGGTATAAAATACTAATACCTGCAACCATAAAAACGCCTACCTTAAATTCTTTGGATATTTTCACTTTGCTAGTTTAAGGATTCTATTTCATTTTTATAGTCTCGGAAAGCACGAAATATTCCTGAAGCTATATTACCCTGAACTGATTCACTATTTAATTCCTGCTCTTCTTTTGGGTTAGTAAGATAACCTATTTCTACTAATACACTTGGCATGGCTGTTCGCCAGAGTACCCAGAAACCAGCCTGCTTTACTCCGCGGCTATGCCTGCCCGCTCTTTTGCCAAATTGTTCTTCTATTTTACTCGCTAAGTATAAGCTATTTTCTATATATGCACTTTGGCTTAGTGAAAACAAAATTTGTGATTCTGGCGAGTTAGGGTCAAACCCCTCATATTTTTCTTCGTAGCCGTCCTCATAAAGTATAACACTATTCTCTCTTTTGGCAACCTCAAAATTTCCTTGGGTTTTGTGTGCACCCATCACATAGGTTTCTGTACCATAAATGGTGTTTTTTGATACTGCATTTGCATGAATTGAAATGAACACATCGGCATTATTTTTATTGGCAATATTAGCTCGTTGTTCTAATTCAATAAACTTATCGGCATCTCTTGTATAAATTACATTAACATCTGGCAAATATTCTTTAATGTAACCCCCAACCTTCAGAGACACTTCTAACGCAATATCTTTTTCTTCACTAAATTGACCATGAGTACCTGGATCATGACCGCCATGCCCTGCATCAATAACAACAGTTTTGATTTTAAAGTCAGACTTTCTGAGAGAGGTTGATGAAGTTAGCAAGGTTATTGCTAAGAGAACGGCTACAATGGCAATATTCTTCACATTCTTTCGCTTCTTCAGTGTTATTACAATAACTTTACACAAAATTGTAAAATTTTCATTAAATCCGAAAAGTAGGCCATACAAATTGAATTGTTTCATTCCCGTGAAGTTTTGCCTTCTCTTTTTATATTTTATTTTTTGCACATTTTCGGGTTTAAGTCAAAATCCTGAAAATGAACTTACTATTAAACCGGGAGATTTAAACGAAATCCCGGTAAATAATGACTCCTTATTAAATAACGATTCTACTGTTTTAGCCATAGATTCGTTATCTGCAACAACCCCTGCAGACTCTGCCGCTCAAACCCCTCCAAAAGGAGATATAGAAACAACAATCAAATATTCAGCCAAAGATTCAATTAATTTCTCTGTAGACTCTAAAATCGTTCAATTATATGGCGATGCAAAAATTAAATATGGCTCCATAGAATTAGAAGCTGAATATATTACCATAGACTACAATAATAATACGTTATCTGCTAAAGGGGAAGTAGACTCAACGGGTACGAAAAAAGGTTTTCCTATATTTAAAAATGGAAGTGAGGTGTATGAAACCAAGGACATCACCTATAATTTTAAAACGGGTAGGGCAAGAATATCTGAAGTTGTTACTCAACAAGGAGAAGGTTATTTACATGGAGAAACCGTTTATAAAAATGCTGAAAACGAACTTTTTAGTATAGACAACTCTTATACCACATGCAACTTAGCTCATCCGCACTTCAGAATAAGAGCTAAAAGAACCAAAGCTATACCAGATGATAAGATAGTTTCTGGCCCAGCAAATTTAGAAATTAATGATGTACCTACACCTTTATGGTTGCCATTTGGGATGTTTCCAGCAAAAAATGAAGCGTCATCAGGTGTTATCATACCTTCCTATGGCGAAGAAAGTAGAAGAGGTTTTTTTATTAGGGGTGGTGGGTATTTCTTTGATGTAAGCGACTATTTCAAGGCTACCCTGACAGGTGATTTATATTCCAAAGGTGGCCACGGCATAAACTATAACTCTGTTTACAAGAAGCGCTATTCGTTTAATGGAAATCTCAATTTTGCCTACACAAAAATCCGCCTGAGTGATCGTATAGAAGACGAATCTAATCAAAATGATTTTAGGCTCACCTGGTCGCATAATCCGGAAAGTAAAGGTAATAGCCGATTTAGTGCCAGTGTAAATGCAGCAACTTCTACCTACAACCAAAATAACTTTATAGGTGTAAATGGCGATGCAAATAGCAATCGTTTTGACAACGTAACACGGCAGTTAAGCTCTAATGTGGCTTATTCAAAGACCTTTGGCAACAGCCCGTTCACACTGGGTATAAGCGCCAGGCACAATCAGGATATTCAGACCAGGGAAGTTGATTTGCAGCTGCCCTCACTCACATTAAATATGGGTAACGTTTATCCTTTGGCCAGTGAAACAGGCACAGGCCCAGGCTGGATGGAAAAGCTGAACTTGCGCTATACTATGGCTGGTACAAATCAAATAACAAACAATGTTGGTCGTATTGGGGCTGATGATGCCCAAGATAGTATCGCTCCTTTCGATTTTGACAACCTGGGTACCTTCTTTAAAAATGCTAAAAATGGTGTAAGACATACTATTCCTTTAAGCACATCTTTTAAAATGTTGAAACACTTAACAGCGAGCCCGTCTTTAAACTATGAGGAAACCTGGTATTTCGAAAGCTTGATATGGGATTTAGACACGGCCAATCAAAATCGTGCAGTGGTAGTAGACACGTTAAACGGATTTAACAGAATTTCAACCTATAGTGTAGGAACAAGTTTCAATACTAGACTCTACGGAACCTACTTCTTTAAAAAAGGAAATATTGAGGCCATCAGGCATGTGATGAACCCTAATATATCATTTAACTATACCCCAGATTTCAGCGATGACAGGTACGGCTATTTCCAGCGTTTAGAAACTGAAAATGGTGATGAACTACTTCAATCCAGATATCAGGGCTTTGTATACGGTAGCCCTCGTGAAGGTGAAAATGCATCTGTTGGCTTTTCAGTAAACAATACTCTTGAAATGAAAGTGAAGGCTAAATCTGATTCAGCCGAAGTTACCTCGAAAAAGGTTCCTCTCTTAAATAATTTTGGGTTTAGCACCAGTTATAATCTTGTTGCCGAAGAATTCCAATTAGCAAACATTGGTATCAGAGCCAACACATCGATATTTAACAATAAATTTAATATAAACTTCAACGGAACTATTGACCCTTATGTATACATTTTGGATAGTATCAATTTCGATGCAAGGGGACGTAAGAATGTTTTCCAACGCAGGATAGACAGGTATGCATGGAATAATGGCGATGGCTTAGGTCAGTTAACGCAGGCAACTATTGCGATAAGTACTAATTTAAACCCTAAGGCAAGAAATAAAGAAAATACCACTAATAATGCCATTCAGAATTCGGATTTAAATCAAGAAGATAAAGACTTTCTTTTGGATAACCCTGATGCGTATGTTGACTTTAATATTCCGTGGAGCTTGAGGCTAAACTACAGTTTAAGTTTTAGCCAAAGAGGATTTGAAGACTCCAACACTACACAATCACTTCGTTTTTCAGGTGATTTCTCACTAACAGAAAAGTGGAAACTAACTTTTAACTCTGGTTATGATTTTGAAAATAAAGACTTCACAACTACAAGGCTTGGAATTACAAGGGACTTACACTGTTGGCAAATGGATTTCAACTGGACACCATTTGGCAGATTCCAAAGCTATAGTTTCTCAATCCACGTGAAATCTTCTTTATTACAAGACCTGAAAATAGATAGAAACAGAAGTTTCTTTGATCGTTAAATCATTACTTCTGCCATCCTTTTACCTCATCAATGGTTGGGTTTTCAATCTCCAATTTCATCTTCTTACGCATTCCACAGATATCATTAAAAAGCTTATTTGGGTTTGCTTCTCTTATCTGTTTAGTAGCTGTAATCTCCATTTTATGAATAATGGGCAACAAATCTTCTCTAATTCCTAACTTTTTAAAATCCTCATCTGTCGCTTTTACTGGCTTCCTCTCCGGTTTCATCTGAGGAAAAAATAGTACATCCTGAATGGAATTGGAGTTAGTCATTATCATACTTAATCGATCTATTCCTACTCCTAATCCTGCAGTTGGAGGCATTCCATATTCAAGAGCTCGTAAGAAATCTTCGTCCAAAGTCATAGCTTCTTCATCTCCTCGTTTACCAAGCTCCAATTGCTCCTGAAAGCGCTGTCTTTGATCTATAGGATCATTTAATTCAGAGAATGAGTTACATATTTCTTTTCCATTAGCTATTGCTTCAAATCTCTCCACCAAACCTTCTTTGGTTCTATGCTTTTTGGCTAATGGAGACATTTCCACTGGATAATCAGTAATAAAAGTTGGTTGAATAAGCTGGCCTTCACATTTCTCCCCAAAAATTTCATCAATTAACTTACCCTTACCCATAGTTTCATCAACCGGTACTTTCAGCTCTTTTGCTGTTTTACGTAGCTCTTCTTCATTCATCTCAGAAATATCTATTCCAGTGAAATGCTCGATGGCTTCAAACATGGTAAACCTTTTCCAAGGCCTCTTAAAGTCAATTACATTCTTACCTACTTGAACTTCCGTAGTGCCATGAATGTCAAGTGCCACTTTCTCAATCATCTCTTCAACCAAATCCATCATCCAGTTATAATCTTTATAAGCGACATATAACTCAACCTGAGTAAACTCCGGATTATGGAATCTTGACATTCCTTCGTTTCTGAAGTCTTTTGAAAATTCGTATACACCATCAAACCCACCTACGATTAACCTTTTAAGATAAAGCTCATTGGCAATTCTCAGATATAATGTCATATCCAAGCTATTATGATGCGTTTTAAACGGCTTGGCCGCTGCACCTCCGTAAAGTGGCTGTAATATGGGAGTTTCTACTTCCAGATAGCCTTTTTCATTTAAATACTCGCGCATTGAATTAACCAACCTGGTTCGCTTAATGAAGGTATCTTTTATATGATCATTTACTATTAGATCGACATATCGTTGTCTGTATCTTAACTCAGGATCTGCAAAAGCATCGTGCTTTACAATGTTGCCTTGCTCATCTTCCGTTTCTTTAACAATTGGTAATGGTCGTAAAGATTTAGACAGAACCTTTAAAGAAGTAACATGAATAGAAATTTCCCCTGTTTGAGTAGTGAACACATAGCCTTTAATGCCAATAATATCACCTATATCGAGCAGTTTTTTAAATACAGTATTATAAAGTGTTTTATCCTCGTCCGGGCAAATATCATCTCTTCGTATATAAATCTGAATTCGATCAGTTGAATCCTGGATTTCAGCAAATGAAGCCGAACCCATAATTCTACGACTCATTATTCTACCAGCAATTGAGATATTTTTGTAGTCGATCTTTCTACGTTCGTAATTTTCGAGAATTTCTTTCGCAGAAACATTCACCTCATAAGGCTCTGAAGGATATGGATTAATACCTAATTCTTCCATTTTTTCCTTAGCTTCTCTTCTTACCTTTTCCTGTTCACTCAGTTGCATAATGAATCATTAATTAATTTGAAGGCGCAAAGATATATAATATCACGTTTTATTCATTTTCTATTATTAATTCATCTTCTAAATAATCGTTCAAATTATGATGTAATGTTTTGGGTTACTTTCTACAGTTTAGGTGTATTAACTTTACTTATTTCAACCCATTATTATCATTTAGCTACCAAATAATTGTATTTTTGCACTGATTGCATTACGTAAGTTTTAGAACTATGAAAACGACTGGCTTTATAAATAAATTTATTATCTGGACCCTCCTTTTGAGTACTTTCTCTATTGGAGCGAAAAGCAACTGTTTACCTGAAGTAAGTGCTACCTTCAATGCATCTAGTTTGAGCGTTACGGCCAGCTCAACAAAAGACCTATCAAATGTTGTTTTAAAGTTTTGTGATGAATCAACTCAGAAGTTTGATGACTTGAGTGGTAAAACCAAGAGTTTCCAGGGAACAGGTGATAATGCAAACAAAGAAATAATTGGTATTTGGATAAAGTCCGGTTGTAATTCAAGTGGTGATGGGCCAGGGTATGGCGAATTTGTAGCAAATGTAAGTTGGAATGGCTCGTGCTTTGCTAATTTGACGGAACCTGTTAGACCGGTTCTTGAATGTGTAGATCATAATGCAAATGGCACCTTTACCGCACATTTTGG
>NZ_JAVJUY010000074.1:0-12398 GCF_040220315.1 Fulvivirga sp. | reverse complement strand
TAGTGGATGATGGTTCACCTGATGGTACAGGTAATATTGTTAAGGAACTGCAACAAACTAATTTGGGTGAAACTACACTTCACCTGATTGAGCGTTCGGGCAAATTAGGGTTAGGCACAGCCTATATTACAGGATTTAAGTTCGCCATTGAAAAAGGCTACGATTTTATTTTTGAAATGGATGCCGACTTTTCTCACAACCCCAAAGATTTAATCAGGCTTTACGATTCTTGTGCTAAAAATGGCAATGATCTGGCAATAGGTTCGAGATATATCTCTGGTGTAAATGTGGTCAATTGGCCTATGGGTAGAGTAATTATGTCTTACTTTGCCAGTATTTATGTTCGATTTATTACTGGAATGCCCATAAATGATACCACCGCTGGTTTTGTTTGTTTCAGAAGAAAGGTTTTGGAGGCCATCGACCTCGATAACATTCGATTTATTGGATATGCCTTCCAGATTGAAATGAAATTTACTGCCCTCAAGTTTGGTTTCAAATTAAGTGAAGTGCCTATTGTTTTTACTGATCGTACACGCGGCAAATCAAAGATGTCAGGCTCCATTTTTAAAGAAGCTTTTTTTGGTGTAATTCGGATGAAAATTGACAGTCTTTTCAAAAAATATATTCCTACAACTGCCTCATAATAAAAAAATATTTAATTTTTTTTCTACGATATCACGCTGATCATCACAAATTGCTTTATTCCTACTTAAAACGCTGATTTTCAATTTTATAATTAGGTAAAAACACCTATAAAATTGATTGAAAACCACTAATTATTTAGCCAAAACACATGACTTTCCCAATTTATTCGGTGTGGTTTATTGCTTACAATTGAATTACCAAATGTATGAATGAGCGATGATGGTAGAATTAGGTGAATTATTAGACTTAGGAACAGTGGGTGAAAAAGGTTATAAATCCAAGATAGAATACATTCTTACAAACAATAAGGATGAATTGAGTAGGATTGAAAAAACGGAGGATAAAATAAACTACTTTATCAATCATTTTGTGATGACTGATTATGATTCCAAACAATTAACAATCTTCTTAAGGAAGTTCGGAGAAGAAGGTTTTCTTCAAATGATTAAAGAAATTTCAGTTAATTTATGTTAACCCTGAAAGCCTTCATTTTTATGAGAACCATCGCAAAACGGTTTATTTGCTGAGTGTCCACATCTGCAAAAAGCAGCCTTTTCTTTCACTTCTTTAGATCCATCTTTATATGTGATTTCACATCCACCACTCACCATTAATGGTCCATTTTCTAAAACTGTTACTTCTATATTGCTCATTTCTTTATTATTTTCTTCATTATTCAAGTAATAACTTAATGCTCCGGAAGGACATTTTTTTACCTGATCCATTATTCTATTTGTTGAAGCGCCTTCAGCATCAATCCAGGGTTTCTCTTTTGGTTTGAAAACTTCGGGCAATCCGCGCCAGCATTTTTCAGAATGTATGCACGTTTTTGGTTTCCACACAATGGTTACTTCTCCATTGGTATATTCTTTTACTGGTTCCATTTTTAATCAATAGTTTATCAGACATAAGTTAAGCAACGAAAAGAGGATACGCCAATATTAATCGAACTTTATGCTCTTTATTGGTCTTATTCTGGATATGAGAATGGTAGGTATAATAATTATAGCAGTTACAACCAAAAGCGTTAGCACGTTAAGCGCTACAACAATTTCCCAATTCCAACCTATTGGAACATAACTCATGTAGTAATCCCTTGGGTTAAGGGTAATAATCTTGAGGTAATATTGAATAAAACAAATACCTATGCCTAGTACATTTCCTAGCAATAATCCTTTGGCAACCAATTGAATGCCATTAAGACTAAATATACTACGAATGAGTGCATTTGTACCACCTAGCGCCTTTAGCAGGCCAATCATCTGAGTACGCTCCATTATTAAAATGAGAATAATGGAAATCATGTTAACACATACAACAAAAAGGATAATACCTAAAAATATATTTACCTGACGGCTGATCAAATGCAACCACTCAAATATCTGAACGTATTTATCGCTCACCTTTTGTACCCATAAATCAAGCGGCACTGCTTCGTTTAAGGCTTCCTCCACATAATCAATCTGGTCAGGATTTTTAACAAATACTTCCAGCCCTCCTGCAATACTATCTGGCCAATCGTTGAGTTTTTTTATCAATCGAATATCTCCTATCATAAATTTATCGTCATAATATTCTGATAGATTGGTTTCATAGATACCAACTACATCCAGTTTTCTATATCTGGGTGGGTTCTGGAAAAAGTGAATGATTATATCATCTCCAAGGTTAATATCCAGCTTGTCAGCCGTATTTTGGCTGATGATTATTTCTTTGGAGTAACCGGAGTCGCTAAAATTGATAAAACGTCCCTTTTTTAGATTTGGTTGAAACCGCTCCCGATCGAAACGTTCACTCACACCTTTAATCACCATCCCCGTAACAGCATCATCGGTTTTTATCAGACCTGCCTTATGGCTGAATTCCTGCACATGATCGATATATGGGAAAAGCTCTGGGTTATTGTACAGCGGTGTATTTATAGAAATTGGATATTCTTCAAACGAATTGTCTAATGTATATTTAGTAACCTGCAGGTGCGAACTAAAACTGTATATTTTATCTGTAACAGTATTTTGAAAGCCCTTGAGTATCAGAAAAGAGACAATCATTGTGGCCAGGCCTACGGAAATACTGACTACAGCAATTTTATGCACAGTAGAAGAAAATGTTTTGTCTTTGTTCTGAGTGATTCTTCGGGCTATGAAATAGGACAGGTTCAAACGATTTCTTTATTTTTAACTTTCGACAAATGTAAATAAATGCAAAAACCCATCGTCTTATTTATCCTATTACTTACCAATATTTCATGTATCGGGCAGCAAAAAAACACTGATTCTGAAGGAATTATAGTAGCAGCCGCCCAAACTGATTTATACTTACCCTTGCTTAGCGAAAAGAAAGTTGCGCTTTTAGCAAATCATTCTTCATTGGTGGGTGACACGCACCTAGTGGATTTACTGCTAGAAAACGGGGTTACAATTACAAAAGTATTGGCGCCAGAGCATGGCTTCAGAGGTGATAAATCAGATGGAGTGGACATAAAAGACTCCAAAGACGAAAAAACAGGCATCCAGATTATATCCATATATGGTGATAATAAGTTCATTCCTGAGAAGCTCATTAATGATGTAGATGTACTTATTTTTGATATCCAGGATGTTGGAGTGAGGTTCTACACGTATATCACAGCAATGCATTATGCTATGGAGGCGTGCGCTAAAACAGGCACTAAATTCATAGTTCTGGATCGACCGAACCCAAATGGCATGTACGTAGATGGTCCTATATTAGACCCAAAAATGAAATCGTATATTGGTGTGCATCCCATTCCTGTAGTGCATGGCCTTACAGTAGGTGAATTAGCTACCATGATTAATGGCGAAGGTTGGTTAAGCATAGGTAAATGTGAGCTCACCGTAATTCCGGTAAAGAACTACACACACGCTACCACTTACTCTTTACCAGTTAAGCCATCTCCAAATTTACCTAATGATCAGGCTATCAAGCTTTATCCATCATTGGCTTTATTTGAAGGTACAGTAGTAAGTGTTGGTAGAGGAACACAACAACCTTTTACAATTATTGGTCATCCAGAATTCGCTGAATTAAAATATACATTTACGCCTCAGTCGATACCAGGAATGTCTGTTAACCCACCTTTAGAAGGTAAAAAATGTTATGGGTATGATCTTTCTTACATTAATTTTAAACCCCAGTTTACACTCAAATACCTATTGGAATTTTATGCGATGTCTGATGAAAAAGACAAGTTTTTTAAAGACTATTTCAATAAACTCATTGGCAACACTACCACCATGCAACAGATTAAAGACGGGTTGAGCGAGCGAGATATTAAGGCCACCTGGGCTGGTAAACTAGCCACTTATAAGAAGATGCGAAAGAAGTACTTACTATACAAAGATTTTGAATAGTGCTTTCCTAGCTTTGTAGCAACTTTTTCAAAAATGCAGGATTTAAGAATTATATATATGGGAACGCCAGACTTTGCAGTTCCCAGCTTAGAAATATTAGTAGAAAATGGGTTTAATGTTGTGGCTGTTATTACAGCTCCTGACAAACCCAAAGGCAGAGGACAACAGCTGGCAACTTCTCCAGTAAAAGATAGTGCAGTAAAATATAATATACCTGTATTGCAGCCTACCAACCTGAAAAGCCCTGATTTTATAGAAGAGCTAAGAATCTACAATGCTAATTTACAAATTGTGGTAGCATTCAGAATGTTGCCAGAAGTGGTTTGGGATATGCCCGAGATTGGCACATTTAATCTACATGCTTCCCTCCTTCCACAATATCGCGGTGCCGCACCTATTAATTGGGCAATCATCAATGGTGAAAAAGAAACAGGTGTGACTACTTTTTTTCTAAAGCATGAAATTGATACAGGTCAAATCATTTTCCAGGAAAAAGAGCCTATAAACGAAGATGATACTGTTGGGGATTTATATGGTAGGTTGATGCAAAAAGGTGCACAACTTGTTTTAAAAACAGTAAAGGCCATTCAGGCAGAAGATTATCCCCAAATAGAGCAAGATGAAAGCGTTGAAATAAAACATGCACCTAAAATTTTCAGAGAGACATGCGAAATCAACTGGAATCAGCCTACCCAACGCGTTTATGATTTTATCAGAGGCCTTTCGCCCTACCCTGCTGCCTGGACAACCCTAAATGGTAAAAATCTTAAGATATACATCACTAAACCAGTGGTTAAACCTCACAGCAAAAATGCAGGAGAGTATAGTACCGATGGAAAATCTTATCTACACTTCGCTACTAATAACGGCTTTATTGATGTGAAAGAGTTACAACTAGAAGGCAAAAAGCGTATGGAGGTTGAAGAGTTTTTAAGGGGAAATAAATTATAATTCTAAAGGAATAAAGCAAAATACCATCTCATCTTGAAAGGATTAAATGAGAATAGAATCCAATTTCATAGAAAGTATCCATGATGGGTTCAACCCCTTTAGGGTTTCAATTTTTTAGATTTTTAATTTTATTCACATTTAATCCCTCTGGGATTGATATTAGGTAAATTAATAGTAATTATTTCCAATCCATATTGTGAATGGCAATCAAAGTGTAACCAAAGAATTGAAAGAGCGAATCCCAAAGGGATTCAACATAAATAGAAAGTTAAATATTATAGCAACCCTGAAAGGGTTTAACCAATGAGCACGTACACACAGATTTTATATCAAATTGTATTTAGCACGAAAGGTCGAGAGCGAACTCTATCTAAATTAAACAGAGAGAAATTGTTTAAATATATTTCAAGGTTATTAGAAAATAAGAAATGTCATTTGTATCGAATAAATGGTGTTGAAGACCACATCCATATATTAACCCATTTGCATCCAACAGTTTCTATTTCAAGTCTGGTTAAAGATATAAAGCTTGCAAGCACGGCATTTATTAAAGAGGAAAGACTATTTCCAAATTTTAAGGGTTGGCAAGAGGGTTATGGAGCATTCACCTATTCAATCAAAGCCAAGGAAAGGTTAGTTAATTATGTAATGAATCAGGAAAAACATCATGCTGAATCCTCTTTTTTGGAAGAATATAAGAATATGTTAATATCACATGAAGTTGAATTTGATGAAAAATATTTACCGTGATGGGTTCAACCCTATCAGGGTTATAATTAGTTAATTTTATTTTTTATTAATGATTAATCCCTCTGGGATTGTCAGCAATTCTGGAATAGCAATTTAAACACCGCTAATTCAGTTAAGGTTAAAAGTTGAAAATGAAAATATCAATGATAGCGGCTGTGGCCGAGAATAGAGTAATAGGTAAGGACAATGACCTTGTTTGGCGATTGCCAGATGATATGAAGTTCTTCATGCAAAAAACAACCGGCCACCATGTGATCATGGGCCGTAAGAACTTTGAGTCATTACCACCAAAATTTAGTCCTCTACCTAACAGAACAAACATTGTGGTAACACGGCAAAAAGAACTAACCATTGAAGGCGCCACTGTGGTAAATTCCTTGGAAGAGGCGATAGCGATAGCCAATAAAAATGGTGAGCAAGAAGCTTTTATCATTGGAGGTGGCGAAATCTACAAATTAGGTCTTACTATTGCTGATGCCATGTATCTGTCTGAAATAAAAGAATCATTTGATGGAGATGCTTACTTTCCAGAATTTGATAAATCGGAATGGGTGGAAGTTGAGAGAAAAAATCATCCGATTGATGAAAAACACAAACATGAATTTGACTTTGTAACTTACGAGAGAAAAAAATGACAGATAAGCCACTTAAAAAGGAATTTGAAGTTCAATGGTCTGATCTGGATCCGAACAGGCACATGCGCCACTCGGCCTACAATGATTATGCCGCACACATGCGTTTGAAGATTTTTGAAGAGGCGGGCATCAGCGTTAAACTAATGGAAGAATTAAAGATTGGGCCTATTCTTTTTAGGGAGGAAACTATTTTTCTCAGAGAAATAGGCATGCAAGGAAATATCACCCTCACTGTGGCATTATCTAAAATGCGCGAGGATGGCACCCGCTGGTCGTTTTACCATGAGATTTTCAGACCTGATGGTATTAAAGCTGCTGTTTTAAATATTGATGGGGCATGGCTGGATTTAGAGAAGAGAAAGCTTGGTCATCCCCCACAAGAAGTGGTTGATCTTCTAAAAAGAATGCCGCGCACTGCTGATTTTGAAATGGCTCCTGCTAAATGAATTTAAAAAATAAAGTTGTCTGGCTTACTGGGGCATCTTCCGGAATTGGAGAAGCACTTGCCTATGCACTTTCAGAAAAAGGATGTAAACTCATTATTTCAGCAAGAAGGGAAAGTGAGTTAGAGCGAGTTAAATCATCCTGTGCCGCTCCAGAAAATGTGAAGATTTTATTCTTAGATCTGAGTGATGCAGAAACTCTCAAAACCAAAGTGTCTGATGCCGTCAGTTTGTATGGTTCTATTCATATACTCATTAACAATGGCGGGATAAGCCAACGATCTTTAGCTGCAAACACTTCGTTGGAAGTAGATAGAAAGTTAATGGAGATAAATTACTTTGGAACCATTGCCCTCACCAAATATTTACTGCCCCATTTTAAAAAGCAAGACGGTGGCCATATTGCTGTTGTTACAAGCCTTGTAGGTAAATTTGGTACGCCCTATCGCTCAGGTTATGCAGCTTCTAAACATGCGCTACATGGTTTTTTTGATGCCTTAAGAGCCGAGGTTTATCATGATAATATTCGGATTACGATGGTTTGTCCGGGATTTGTTAAAACCAATGTATCTGTTAATGCATTGACGGAAGATGGCACAAATCTAAATAAAATGGATGATGCTCAAGCCAATGGAATGCCTGCAAATGTATTTGCCAGAAAAATGATTCGAGCAATTGAAAAAAACAAAGCCGAAGTAAATATTGGAGGCAAAGAAGTTTATGGCGTGTATCTAAAACGATTCTTCCCTGCTTTATTTAATACGATAGTGCGCAGGGCTAAGGTGAGATAGTACTATTCAAAATTCGGTTCAACGAATTCGTTTTCACATTTATTGATAGCAAGGTTTGGCAAACTCAATGCACCAAACTCATTTGCATGAATTTATTATCTTTATTTAAATCCTAAAGAAATAAACATTTTGAAAATGGAACCTGCGCTGAAAACAATGATCGACAATATGCCAGAAAAAACGGGCAAGTCGCTGGAGGAATGGAAGAAACTTCTCAAATCAAAATCATTTGAAAAACACTCAGAAGCTGTGAATTTTCTTAAAAAAGAGCATGGTGTAACTCATGGTTTTGCCAATACTATCGTGCTATTGTCTAAAGAAGATAATAGCACAAATGAAGATTTAGTAGCTAACCAATATGAAGGCAAAGAAACTCTAATGCCTATTTATGAAGAGCTTTTAAAAGTAGTTACCAGCTTTGGCAAAGATGTGACAGTCACGCCCAAGAAAGGAAGTGTAAGCATTATCAGAAAAAGGCAATTTGCCTTAATTAAACCTGCTACCAAAACCAGAATAGATTTAGGATTAAAATTACCGGGCAAGGAATTAACAAAACGTCTGGAAAATTCGGGCCCTTTCGGAACAATGTGCACGCATAGGGTTCAGCTCACTGAAATAAAAAACATTGATAGCGAGCTAAGGGACTGGCTAGAGGAGGCTTATGAAATGGCTAAATAATAATTAATTTCTACCTAAATTGCTCACACCAGCCGCCCAATAAAGTGTTGCCACATCTTTTTGGTAGTTTGATTTAAGCTTTAGCAATTTAGACTGTGACTCTATGAGTTTGTCCATTTGCACATTGAGCTTAAATAAATCGCTTTCGCCATTTTCCAGATTGAGGCGTTCTGCGGTTAACAACAATTCATAATTATTCACCATCTCCTGCTGTTGCTGCAAAATGCTGGCAGTTGTTACTGCTTCATTATACTGGGCGTTAATATCGTTCATTACCTGCCTTTCAGTAAAATCAAGCTGAAAACTATTTTGTTCTAATTTGATATTTGTCTGGCTTAATTTGGCTCTTTCTTTCCTTAAAAAAATCGGAAAAGCAAACTCCACACCTACTTTATAGTTTTCATCAAAAATTATATCGTTGCTGTTTCCTTCATAATCAAAAGGCTGATCTAACAGGTAATAGTTTAAGTTTAGTTTGGGCTTGATGTTTTCACGCGCCAATCGTCTATCTACCATCAACGATTGATTTTTAAGATCTAATTTTCTTAGTTCTGGATGGTTTTCTAATGCCAGGCTCAGCAATTCTGAAAGCAGCGTAGCTGAAAGCATATTAACCATAGGCTGTTCAGGAATAACATTAAGCTCTAATTCCAATGGAGCGCCATTGGCAGTCCATAAATGGTTGGCCAAATTCAGACCAGCCTTTATTCTATCTACATTGGCTTGTTGCATGGCCGTTATGCGGTTAAGCAAATTAATTTTGGCTTGTACTGTATCAATTGGGGAGGCCTCGCCAAAGTCATGTGCCATCTTTGTTCGATCAAAGATATCTTGCGCTAATACAATACTTCGCTGTAGTAATTCGTAGTTGTTGTAAGCAAAATACCACTCCCAATAATCTTTGGTTGCAGTTAACAAAATTTTGTTGATGGCCTTAATCTGCTCGGCTTCGGCCATTTCCTGAAGAAGTTGTGCCTGCCTGATAGTTGCCCTGCGCTGATCTATAAATAAGCCTTGTCCTATTGGTACAGAAACACCTGCATATACTTGTTGATAATCGGTGGTTTCTGAAATAAAATTTTCCGGGTTGAGATTATCTCCAAGATTTCTTTCAACACCTACTACAGGATTGATAGGAAACCAGGTAGGTATTTTTAAAGACACATCCAGTTTATTATAATAGTCAGAATCCTTGAATTCCTTGAAATTCCAGTTTCCTTCTAATTTAGGATCAAATGAACCTCGTGCCAGTCGTAATTCCATAGCCGCGTCAGCGGTTAACAACTCGGATTGTTTAACAATGGGGTGGTTGTTAATAACCAGGCTGTAGTACTCATCAAAAGTAAGTACTACGGTGGTATCTGACTGGCCAAAGACGCTGAGCCTGAAGCTAATGAAAAGCAATAAAACTAAAACCCTCATTTTTTATCTTTCTTTTCAGCTTCTTCTTTTGCTTTTTGAGAATCCAGATCTAACGGCTCTTCATACAAACTTGGAGGGAAACCATTCAGGTTTCGCCAGATTTCGTACCAAATAGGCACATCATCCAGCATAACCCAGCCTTTGGTTCCAGAACCTACCCTCAATAAAGATGGCCACGGCTCATCATCCGGATCTGGTGTAACCAATATTCTAAATTCACCAGCCCTACTATTCACATAGTCTATTACTTTCACCTCGCCACCAAAAGTACCTACCGATACACTCGGCCAGCCCGATACCTGTAGGGCAGGCCAGCCATCAAACTCCACTCTAACCTTTCTGCCCTTCGACAACAGCGGTACATCCATGGCCTTCACATACATTTCCACGGCCATATCCGGGTTTTCGGGCATTATGGTAACAACGGCTTCGCCTTCTTTTATAGTTTGCCCAATACCTGCTTTTATGGCCTTTACGACATAGCCTGACTGAGGAGCAATTAATTGATACTGGTCATTTCTAATTTCCATATTCGCAAACTCATTTCGAGTTTTGGCTAAATCGGCTTCAGAATCATATAAACTCGCCAATGTTGCATTCAACTCAGATTCGGACTTACTGATTTTATCCTGATACTCTGCCTGAACACCGGCCAGGTTTATCTGAGCATTAATGAGTTCTGCTTTGGTTTGTAAAAATTTGTTTTCAGAAGAAACCACCTTCATTTTAGATTCCTGATATTTCGATTCAATATCCTGATACTTTGTTAAGGCTATGTTGCCAGCTTCGAATAAGGTTTTGTTCCTGGCATACTGACTTTCAAAGTTTCTGAATCGAATTTGCTCGGCTTCATAATCTACACTATCGCTTACGAGCTTCAGTTCTGTTTGTTTTAACTTGTTTTGTGCTTGTTTATATTTTACATCTAACCCATTTCTTAGCGCTCTAATCTGCATTCTAAGAGCCTCTGTTTTTGATTTTTTCGATTCAATACTATTCTCTTTGGCCTTTACCTGTTCCGATAAACGCGTCAATAGATTCGGGTCAAAGAATTTGTCTTTTATTTCGCTTAATGTAACAATGGTATCGCCCTTATTCACATATTGGCCTTCACGAATATGCCAACTGGCAATTCTGCCTGGTATAGCAGACTCTATAGTTTGAGGCCTGTTGCCAGGGGTAAATGCTGTTATTTTTCCTGTACCTCTTATGTTCTGCTGCCAGGGTACAAAAAGCATAATGAAAAATACACCAGATAAACCCATTAGCCAGCGCGCTAATGTTCGGCCAGCGCTAGGTGTTCTCAGTATTTTTAGTGTATATAACTGATTATCAGTAAGCTCTTCTTTTAAGTTCATGGTGTTAATTAATGATTTTGCTTAATTCATCAGATTTAACCAGGTCCTCAAAAGGGCCTTCTGTTTTTATTGTTCCTTCTTCCATAAGAATAACACGGTCACAAGCGGCCATAATAACCGGATCATTAGACACTACAATGAGTGTCCAAGGGTTGTCGTCACTTGCAAGCATATTTATCAGTTCAAGACGTTCTCGTTTTAAAAAGTCATTAAAGAAATCATTCAAAATCAACAACCCGGGATGTTTTGCCAAACATCGAGCAAGAATAATTTTATTCACCAACCCGTTGGAAAGTCCTTTTCCACCACTTAGCATTGGCGTGTCTAACCCTTCGGGCATATTATGAATCGCATCGTCAATTCCCACTTTATTTATTGCCCAAAGTGCGTCTTCAGACTTAGCATGCGGTTTAGAAAGTAAGATGTTCTCAATGATGGTTCCTTCAAAAATATCTTCCTGACTGACATTTTTGCCAATTTTATCTCGCATATTAGTCACATCTAAATCTCTCAACGAGTACCCATCCATAGTAATTATACCCTCATAATTCATATTAAGGCCAGCGATGGTATTTGTTAAAACAGTTTTACCGGAACCCCCTCCACCAGAGATACAAACGCGCTCACCACTTTGAATATTCAAATTTACATTCTGTAAGGCATATTTATTCGAATCTGGAAATTTGTACTTTAACTGCTTTATTCGAATATTAAACCCTTTTCCTTTGTTAGTAGGGATATCCAGACCACCACTCTTTTCCAATGGAAGATCTGTAACCTGCGATATTTTATCAACAGCAGTAAGCATGTCATACACAACATCCATGTACATGATAATTTTCTCTACGGAGCTCAGCGTTAAGATGATAATCACTTCTGATGCAACAAATTGACCAAGGGTAATTTCCCTTTGTATGACCAGGATAGTGCCAATGATAAGTAAACCGCCAGTAACAAGGGCTTTAAAAAGTAGTATGAATGCGTACTGACTGATAAGTACACCAAAATGTGCTTTTCTATTTCTTAGGTAGTTATTTACGTTATAATCTGTTTTTCTTATTGGTAGAGGCGTGTTACCTGATAACTTAAAGGAATTGATCGTTCTTGCCAATTCTTCAAGCCAATACACAACTTTGTATTTATATTTTGATTCTTTTATTGATGACTGTAAGCCTTTAGGGCCAGTGAAGTAGAATATTAAAACAAGATTACCCACCAGCACTAAACTGAAGAATACGAAAAACGGGTGATAGAAAGAAAGCAGCAACAACCCAAAAGCTATTTGAATAGCACCGGCCGATAAGTCTATCAATAATTTAGGTAATCCTTTCTGGATGGTTAGCACAAC
>NZ_JAVJUY010000073.1:0-21060 GCF_040220315.1 Fulvivirga sp. | reverse complement strand
GTTTAATATAGGATGGTTGAAAAGTAATATGAATCCTAAAAAAGGAAGTAAAGCAGATTTGTATCTCGAAAGTGTTCCATAATTAGGTGCTGAAAAAGCTAAAAATGTTACAGTAATGATAATAAACATAAGACAGGACACTACCATCAAAAATTCAGTATTGGATAACTGCTTAGGAAAGTATATCAAACGGGATATTGTTAAAAGAAATAGTATTAGGCATTCAATACCTTGAAAAAACATTAAGCTTGATTGTGCCTCCCATATAAATGGGCGATACAAGCCGGAGATAAGGGCCTTTGGAACTGACAAGATAAAGCCACTTACATCATTCAACTGATCAAAAACAATGTAATTCCCCGGACTTGATTGCGCAGCATATGCCTGATAATTCCTGACAATTACGCCATGTATTTCGGATAGACCGAGGTTTGGATGGAAAAGCGTTACAATCATTACTATTACCACTAAAAAGACAATATAGATTCCTGCCAGAGTAACCTTGGATTTTGATAGTTTCTCTTTGAAATCAGAAAGGTAGGTTGCAAATAAAAGTGTAAGCGCAACAGATATAAACACACCCGCATAATAGTATTTCAGCTTCCAAAGCAGGAAGAAAAAAAAAGCGAATGCCAAAACATCTGTTATCCTATATTTTTTATCAACTACCCATGACACAACATAAGTAGAGAGCACACAAATTAAGAAGAAGCTCATGCTCTCTTTAATGATTCCAGATGACCAAAAAACTACTGACGGAATAAAAAACAAAGACAGTAAAATAGCCAATTTCTGTGCAGGGTAATGCTTAATAAGTAATCGAGCAAAAACCCATGCTCCGTAAAAAGAGAGCAATGAAAAATAAGATGCCACAATCCAATAATTATTGGCCGAGACTAAGCAAAACACACTCGTTATTTTAGTAAAAAACAGTGCCCTTGGCTCATATACAAATTGCGATTTATAGACCTGTTCTGATGATGTATTTAGAAAGTTTAGATAGTTAGTTGGTGACGTTAATGCCAAATCAGCCAATTGAGCGGCTTCTTTAAAATAGGTTAGCGTGTCTCCATAGCCATAGTAATACATATACAGCCAGCCCAATAAAATTCCGCTTATTATTTTTAAGGCAAGGCCTCCTATTGTTAAAAATTTGAACCCTACACTTTTTCTTACTAATAGATAGCTACACGCAGCTAAAAAAATGATATTCACTATTTGAACTACCAATGCCATTAAGTTCCTGCTAAAATTGAGTTTCCAATACTACAACTTAAGCATTTTCTTTCTGAGCAATAGTTATTATAAAGGTGAATCATGCCCTGTGAATCAGCGGCACTTTTAGGTTTGAGACCCAATTCCTGATATATACGTGTTAATTTATTATTCTCCGACTTTAGTTCTTCTAAAAGGGTAACTGCACGCTCAGTGTATTTGTAGTCATCAACAGTTTGTCCATAAGCGACTAGTAATGGTGCAATTGTATTTATTGCAACCAAATCGAATGTGCTTTTGCCTATGCCTCCATTTTTAGATTTTGTCTCCTTACCAAAATGATAGTGCTTATGCCAGTATCTGCCCGGTGATATTCTCAACCATTTTTCTAGGTATTTTATATCAGGATTGTTGATAAATTCCTGAAAAATAGATTGTTTATTCGCTAGAATAGCTGCCAATTGCCCCAAACGAAGTGTAGGAAAGCTTGCCGGCCTAAGTCGTAAAAATTTCCAGCTAGCGACAATCAAATGTGGTTTTAAATCATACTTGGCAGTGAAGAACTTAAATTTTACTTTTAATTCATTGAAATAGTGATCATTCATAGGTTCATCAAGAAAGCCTGCCATTCCAAAAAGAAGGGCTTCGATATCTTTAGTATCTTGATTATGCTTTTTTATTAATTTGAATGCCAGGCTTCTCGCCAATGATTCAAAGGCTTCTTTATTGACTTTCAGACCGAATGCCAATAATAAATAACAGTAAGCCGTTTCTTCCCAATCACCATGAGTAGAGTTTAATATCTTCAGTACTTCCTCAGATTTCTGTTTCAAACGCTCAACCAGTAGCTTATCGAGCATAGAATACTTTGTAATTGCATCTATTTGTGCAAATGAACCTTCACAAGGAATGCTAACCCCACTGCTATTAATTAACGACTTATACCTGCTTACAAGGTTCAAATCCACTCTTGATTTAAGCTCCAGTGTTGGAATGACAGTACCGTCTTTTCTCTGAATTTCTTTATCGTGTTGCCAAACTACATGAAGGATTACATCTTCATAGGCAGGATCCATCTGATGTTGATGATCATACCAGCTGGATGACGTTATATGCAATTCCACACTCCCTGACCATTCTATATTTCCTATTTTAATTCTCGATTCTCTAAAATCCGGCCCGGCATCAGAATTGTGAAACCCTGTTGTTAGTATTGAAATAGTTTCGTCATCGGCTGTTTTTAATGCCGACTTATCAAAATATTGATGCTTCCAAACGTAGTGCAAAAAGGCCTCTTGCATACTATATGTATTTATTGAGGTAGCCTTTCATTTCATTTTGAAGCTGGGATGCGGCATTTCCTGCAGATTGCGCAAAATTTTCATCAGAACCTGCATAAATAATTCCTCGAGAACTATTTACGAGTAATCCGCATTCGCTATTCATTCCTTCTTTACTCACAGCTTCTAAATCGCCACCCTGTGCTCCAACACCGGGCACTAGAAAGAAATTGTCTGGCGCCAATGAACGAATATGACCAATTCTTTCTGCTTGTGTTGCCCCCACCACAAACATTAACTGCTCAGAAGTTGCCCACTGTCTGCTTTTTTCAATGACAGCTTCATACAATGCTTTTTCATTCTTATCCTCTATAATCTGAAAATCATGGCTTCCTGTATTAGAAGTATGTGCCAATAAAATCACCCATTTATCATTAAACTCTAAAAAAGGAGTTACTGAATCTGCGCCCATATAAGGGGCAACTGTGATCGAATCAAAATTCATAGTTTCAAAAAAGGCCTTGGCATACAGTTTTGATGTGTTGCCAATATCGCCTCGCTTGGCATCTGCAATAGTGAAAATGTCATTCGGGATATAATCCAATGTCTTTTGAAGACTTTCCCAACCTTTGGTGCCCAATGCCTCATAGAAAGCAATGTTTGGCTTATAAGCTACACAATATTTATAGGTGGTATCAATAATTTGCCTATTGAATTCAAAAACAGGGTCGCCTGTCTTTTTAAGATGTGTAGGTATTTTATTAATGTCTGTATCTAAGCCTACACATAGGTAAGACTCTTTCTTCTTAATTTGAGCAACCAGTTGAGCTTTGTTCATAAGTGTAAAAATAAAAAAGGCCACTTATTAGTGGCCTCATATATCAAAATTATTAATTCCAATTATCTCAAATCGATTATATCAACACCAGGAAAATCAGCGGCATTAAATGCAAAATCTGAATCCTTGGAATTATTTAACTGTTTAAAATCTTTAATAGTGTATTTGTACTTATTACCAGACTTATCAAACATAGTCCAGCTTTTTAAACTGTTATCTTTCTTTGATATGAAGAGCTTAATTTTAAAAAACTGTGCATCTCTATCGTTTGGAATTAGATCGATTTCTGAACAAAGGGCTCCATTTATCGTCTGTTCACCAATTAAAACATACTTGTAGCCATTTTTATAAGCATCATATATTTTAGATGGCGACATCTCATCATCTTCAGGATTGTAATTATCTATGTTTACTTCGTTCACATCTGGTAGATAGGTCCAAACAGTAGTGCCATTGTTGATAACCAGTTGCTCTTCTAATTCCAGCTTGTACATTTCTCCTTTCACGGAAATCTTACCACTAAATTGCTCATTTAGTCCCTCCGTTTCGTTAATTAAACTTGAGGTAATAGCTGCACTGTAAGCCGGTATCTTTTTGTATTTGGCACTCATGGCATCTAATACAGCTAGGGCATTTTCATCGTACTGCGCCATGCTTGCCGTGACAAACACTCCAAATACTACGGCTAAAACTAATTTTTTCATATTAAATTCTGATTTTACTCTTTTCTAACTATTTATTGTTCGTTCAGGCTGTTCAATAATTGTTCCAAACTATATTCATCTGGAACTAAAACTTCTCTTGCCTTGCTTCCTTCAAACGGACCAACGATTCCTGCTGCCTCTAACTGGTCAATAATTCTGCCAGCTCTGTTATATCCAAGCTTTAATTTACGCTGAATTAACGAAGTACTACCCTGTTGGTGCATAACAATAACACGAGCGGCATCATCAAACATCGCATCTCGATCCGACAAATCCACTTCGCCCACACCTGTACTATCGCCTTCACCCACGTATTCCGGAAGCATATAAGCAGAATCGTACCCACGTTGATTACCAATAAATTCGCAAATGCGATCTACTTCTTCAGTATCTACAAAAGCACATTGGATTCGGATTAAATCGGAACCTTGAGATAGCAACATATCTCCCATACCTATCAGCTGATCTGCTCCGCCAGTATCAAGAATCGTTCTTGAATCAATTTTTGAAGTAACTCTAAATGAGAGCCTTGCCGGGAAATTAGCCTTAATAATACCTGTTATAACATTTACCGATGGTCTTTGAGTGGCCACCACTAAGTGTATTCCAATTGCCCGAGCCAACTGTGCTAATCTGGCAATAGGCGTTTCTACCTCTTTGCCGGCAGTCATCATTAAATCTGCTAACTCATCAATAACTAATACGATATAAGGTAAAAATCGATGTCCTTTTTCAGGGTTAAGTCTTCGTTTTATGAACTTAGCGTTATACTCTTTCAGGTTTCTGGCTCCGGCCTCTTTAAGCAAATCGTACCTATTATCCATTTCAATACATAATGAATTCAATGTATTGATTACCTTCTTTGTATCTGTGATAATCGCCTCTTCACCATCAGGTAACATTGCCAAAAAGTGCCTTTCAATTTTATTAAAAAGAGTCAATTCCACCTTTTTTGGATCGACAAGTACGAATTTGAGTTGTGAAGGGTGTTTTTTATACAGTAGTGAGGTTAACAGTACATTTAATCCTACTGATTTGCCCTGGCCTGTGGCACCTGCCATAAGAATATGGGGCATTTTGGCAAGATCGATTACATGCACTTCGTTTGAGATGGTTTTACCTAGAGCAACCGGCAATTCCTTATCGCTCTTCATAAACTTCTCAGTTGAGAGTACCGATCTGATACCTACCATCTCACTGTTTTTATTAGGCACCTCAATACCGATGGTGCCTTTTCCTGGTATTGGGGCAATAATACGGATACCCAACGCAGCCAAACTTAGTGCAATGTCATCTTCAAGGTTCTTGATTTTAGAAATCTTTATGCCTGCCTCCGGTACAATTTCATACAGTGTTACAGTGGGACCGATAGTCGCCTTGATACTGTTAATACCAATTTTAAAATTGACCAGTGTTTCAATAATCTTATCCTTATTGGCTTCTAGTTCTTCTTTAGTTACTTGTGCTTTACTATTGTCATGATCGTCAAGCAACTCCAGCGTTGGATATTTATATGAACTTAAATCTAAGGTAGGATCATAGTTCTCCTGAGAATCTGCTGTTTTCTCTTCCTTCTTTTCCTCCTCTACTTCAAACGCTGGTTGTGGCTCTTCCTTTGCTGGTAGTTCTACATCCAACTCAAGGTTGGGTTCTTCCTTTTTCTTAACTACATTCTCTTGCTTTGGGGCTTCAAAAACAACTTCATTCTCGGGTTCATCTTCCTTTTCTTCTTGCAACTTAGCTACTTCTTCCTCCTTATTTTTTACTACCCAAGATTCGCTTTCATCATCTACTTCCTCGTCATCTTCCAGTAAATCACCATCGTCTTCTACAATTGGTTGTGGAGTTTTATCATCTACTATTTCATCACCATCAACCACTGTTTTACTTTGTAGGCCAATAAGAGTTGTTACATTGAAGAAATAAATGACAAACACCAAAAAAGTAAAAATTAGAAAGAGTAATGTACCCCAACCGATGAGGCCTTCTAAAACTATGGCTAGTTCATAACCAATTCCACCACTTAAAAAGCCCCATTCAGAAACTCCTTCTGAGTTATACACCGAGTAGCCTAATAATAGACTAAGCCAGATTGTAAAAAACAGGCAAAACGTAAGTGTTGATTTAACCGAGATTATTTCACGTTTAAAAACAATCTTATGCCCCATTATAAAAAGGAGCGGTGGCGTAAAAAATGCCGCCAAACCAAACCACTTGAAAATGAAGTTGTGAGATATGATTGCACCATAAAGGCCCAGCCAGTTTTCAGCCTCTCGGCCCGATTGTATTACTCCTGTTTCTTTGATGGCTTCAACAACACTTTGGTCTGCCTTGCCTGTGAACAGATAAGAAATGAAAGCCACAAATAGATAAAAGGCACTTATCATCAAGAAAAAGCCAACTGCCAATTGGAATCTTTTATCCTTAAAGAATGTAAGGTTCAACTTTAGCTTTGAGCCCTTCTCTTTTTTTGATTCCTTGAAAGTATTGGATTTGTAGGTGTTTTTGGCCATTCCGTCAAAAATACAAAGCTAGTGAATATAATGAAATGTCAGTGTTACAATTAATTACAACAATACTATAACGAAGCAATCTTCTTATTAATATCCTTAATCAGCTCTGGCCCTTCGTATATAAATCCGGTATAAATTTGCAATAAGGAAGCACCTGCATCTAACTTTTCAATAGCGTCTTGTGCAGACATTATGCCACCTACACCAATTATTGGAAAATTGGGCCCAAGGTTTTTTCTCAGATATTTGATTACTTGAGTGGACATATCTCTAACAGGTTTACCACTGAGACCTCCCACACCAATTGCCGCTACTTTATCTTTTGAAGTAGCCAGTCCTTCTCTTGATATGGTTGTGTTAGTGGCAATTAAACCATCCAGTTTTACATCTCTGGCTATCTCAACAATATCTTGTAACTGATCTTCGGTTAAATCAGGTGCTATTTTTAATAGAAGTGGTTTTCTCTTGTCCTTTTCATTATTAATTGCCTGTAGTTTAGTCAGGATTTCAGTCAAGGGGCCTTTATCTTGAAGAGCTCTTAGATTTGGTGTGTTCGGTGAGCTTACATTCACCACAAAATAATCTACATAATCAAATAACTGATTGAAGGTTATTTCATAATCTTTAAAGGCATCTTCATTGGGAGTAATTTTATTCTTACCAATATTACCACCAACCAAAATAGATGAGTTTCTACCTTTAAGTTTTTTGACAGCCGCTTCAACCCCTTGATTGTTGAAGCCCATTCTATTTATAATGGCCTTATCTTTCTTTAGCCTAAATAACCTTGGTTTATCATTACCGGGCTGCCCTTTAGGTGTAAGCGTGCCAATTTCAATGAAACCAAAGCCAAAGCAAGCCAACTGATCAATCAACTTGGCATCTTTGTCAAAACCAGCTGCCAAACCTACAGGGTTGGGAAATTTTAATCCAAAGTACTCTCGCTCCAATTTCTTGTTGGTGATGGTATATAGCCTTTTCCAAAGCCAATTTATGCCAGGTAGGAATGACAAAAATCTAATTGTTGAAAAAGTAAAGTGATGCACCTTTTCGGGGTCAAAAAGAAAAAGAATGGGTCTTATGAATGCTTTATACACAGAAATGGACTTATATTAATTTGGCGCAAATTTAGTCTTTTGAAATAAAGCACATCAACTCCTTGGATGAAATTCCTGAATCACCTGTTTTAAATAGTCACGATCCAGGTGGGTGTAGATCTCTGTTGTGGTTATAGACTCATGGCCCAACATTTCCTGCACTGCTCGTAAATCAGCTCCACCTTCAATAAGATGAGTAGCAAATGAATGACGAAATGTATGCGGACTAATGTTCTTTTTAATGCCAGCTGCTTTTGCCAGATTTTTAATGATGGTGAAAATCATCACCCTCGTCAATTTCTTACCTCTCCTATTTAAAAAAGCAAAATTCTCCTGGCCTGCCTGTGTTGGAACATGCACACGCACTTCGCGTCTGTATATATTCAAGTATTTTAGGGCATCCTTTCCTATAGGTACCAGTCGTTCTTTATCCCCCTTGCCAACTACTCTTAAAAAACCAATGTCTTCCAAAATATTTGTTAATCTTAAATCAATAAGTTCAGAAACCCTTAGCCCAGAGCTATACAGCACTTCTAACATAGCTCGATTTCGCTGACCTTCCGGGGTTGAATGATCAATGGCCTCAAACAATTTTTCGATCTCGCTAAAGTCTAATGTGTCAGGTAACTTCCTGCCAAGTTTTGGCCCTTCAATTAAAGCTGTGGGATCATTATCCAATAAATCTTCAAAAATCAGGTATTTGTAAAAAGCTTTAATACCTGACAGAATTCTTGCCTGGGAATGTGCCGAAAGCCCCAACTCATTCACATAAGCTAAAAAGCCCTGGAGTTGAGTGCCGGTTACTTTCAACGGATCTGTTTTATCCTCTGTAATCGCAAAGTACTGCGCCAGCTTCTCAATATCCCTGACATAGGCTTCAATTGAATTGGGTGAAAGCGATCGCTCCAACCGAAGATAATTTTTGAAAAGTTTGATTTGTGGCGCCCAGCTCATTAGGATTGAAATTACTCCTTTTCAACTGAATTCATGAAAAATATCTGAATCGAATGCCGTAAAGCAAGAATATTGTAGTTTTATCATTAAGATGAAAATATTAATCATTAACGGCCCAAATTTAAATCTACTAGGAAAAAGAGAACCTGAAATTTATGGTTCTGCCTCATTTGAAGCGTTCTTGAAAATATTACGATCGCAGTACCCGAAAATTACCATTGACTATTATCAAAGTAATGTTGAGGGTGAGCTGATCAATAAAATTCAGGAAGTGGGTTTTAGTTATGATGGCATCGTGCTAAATGGCGGTGCCTACACTCATACCTCTGTGGCTATTGCTGACGCTATTGCCGCAATAGAAACCCCAGTTATTGAGGTTCATATCAGTAATATCTATAGGCGAGAAGAATATAGACATATTTCATTAACCGGTAAAAACTGCGCAGGTGTTATTACTGGCTTGGGTCTCAACGGTTACAAGCTCGCCATCGAACATTTTTTAGGAAAGGAGGCCTTATGATAATTTTCTATCCTGGGCCATCTAAAGTAGAGGACAAACTTTCTGAATACTTTGCTGAAGCACATGTGCAGGGCATATTAAGCATGAACCATCGCAGTCCTGAATGCATGAAACTGGTAGAGGACACTAATGCGCTCATCAAAAGGAAACTGAATGTGCCTGAGGATTATAGTATATTCTACCTTTCTTCCGCCACAGAATGTTGGGAAGTGTTAGCGCAATCTTATGACGGCATTAGCTATCATTTCTATAATGGCAGTTTTGGTGAGAAATGGTTTAACGCCACAAGACGAATTAATCCACAAACCATTGGGTATCAGTTTGATTTAAATAAGGAGTTAAAACTGGGTGAACTGGATCTATCAATGGAAGAAGGATTAGTTTGCATAACCCAAAATGAAACCTCTAATGGGACCAAAGTTTCGAATAAACGAATTGCAAAAGTTCGAAAGAAATACCCCGATCATTTAATCGCAATTGACGGCACTTCCTCTTTAGGTGGAGCATTTTTGCAGATAGAAAATGCCGATATTTGGTATGCTTCAGTTCAAAAATGCTTTGGTTTGCCGGCTGGCCTTGCTGTGATGATTTGCTCTCCCAAAGCGGTGCAAACAGCCAATGGTTTCGGAGAAAACAAGCATTACAATAGCTTAACCTCCATAATTAAAAACATGGAGAAATACCAAACCACCCATACGCCTAACGTTTCAACAATTTACCTGCTGAATAGAGTATTGAATGAACGAAAAAACATTTCTAAAGTATCTAATAAATTAGAAAAAAGAGCTGCTGTATTCTATGACTTTATTGGTGCAAAAGAGTTAGTTAAACCACTTGCAGATAAGAAAAACATCCGGTCTAATACTGTTTTTACTATTAGAGGAAAATCAGAAATTATTGAAAGTGTTAAAGCTAAAGCCCTTGAGAAAGGACTAAAGCTGGGCAATGGGTATGGTGATTGGAAAAAGGATACGTTCAGAATCGCTAATTTCCCACAGATAGCTAATAAAGAAATGAAAAAGCTGTTATCATTTTTAGATGAAAATCTCACATAGAATTAACATTTATACTCTGTGAACTTGAGTATTTAAACTAGCTTTGCAAAATGATTACAGTTAAGGACATTTTTTCAGTAACACTTATTCTATTCTCTGTAATAGATATTTTAGGCTCTGTGCCAATTGTAATAGATCTTAGAAAAAAACAAGGCAAAATTCACTCTGGCAGAGCAACAATTATCTCAGGTGCGTTAATGATTGCTTTCTTATTTCTCGGGCAAAGTATTCTTAAGTTATTCGGTCTTGATGTAGGATCTTTTGCCGTAGCAGGTGCCATTGTGATGTTTATCATTGCTATGGAGATGATTTTAGGAGTAACTTTGTTTAGAAACGAAGGTGAGAGTAAGGCTGGGTCTATCGTTCCCTTAGCATTTCCATTGATTGCCGGTGCCGGAACATTAACAACAATTCTCTCACTAAGAGCCGTTTACGAAACACCAAATATCCTTATCGGAATTGTTATCAACCTATTGTTTGTGTATTTGGTACTGAAGTCAACCAATTGGCTTGAAAGAAAAATTGGTGAATCTGGTTTTAATATTTTAAGAAGGGTTTTCGGTATCATTTTATTAGCGATCGCTGTTAAAATATTTAAAGAACATATCGGACTTATCGGATGATTACCATCTTCACAGATGGAGCCGCTAAAGGCAACCCTGGTCCGGGGGGGTATGGTGTGGTGATGATGGCTAATGTAAATGGCAAACCCTACCGCAAAGAACTCAGTGAAGGCTTTAAAAACACCACCAACAACCGTATGGAATTGCTGGCTGTAATTGTTGGGTTGGAAACTCTAAAGAAGCCCGGAACTCCTGTTACCATCTACTCTGATAGCAAATACGTAGTGGATGCCGTTGAAAAAGGCTGGATTTGGAACTGGCAAAAGAAAGGTTTCAAAGGCAAAAAGAATATCGACTTGTGGCAGCGATTTATCCCTTTATTCAAGCAACACAAAGTAAAGTTTGTTTGGGTAAAAGGCCATGCCGGACTCAAAGAAAATGAGCGTTGCGATCAACTGGCGGTAGAAGCTGCAGAAGGTGGTGGTTTGAAGGATGATGTGGGGTATATTGGCAACTAGTCACAAGCAACAAGTCACTAGCTGATAGCAACCGCCCTCACAAAATAATAAGTCATCATTAGGCTGGCAATCAGCTCAAGCAACAACATAAAATGGTATACTGTTAATCCTCGATAGGTCGTTTAGCTTTTTTTATTCATTTGAGTTAAGAAAGTGATCAAGTATTTATTATTTAATTTAAAGGTACATTTCGTAATTTTATTTAATGGAACAAGCACTTATCAATAGAATCACTGTTAATCCGAACATTTGTCATGGAAAGCCCACCATAAGAAATAAAAGATATACGGTTGATTTAGTGTTAGACTTGCTGGCTGCAGGCTCCTCACATCAAGAGATTTTAGATGATTACCCAAATTTAGAGGAAGAAGATATTCTTGCGTGTTTAGCATATGCTACGAAGATTACTAAATACAAGAGCTACACTAAAATTTCAGTATGAAATTATTAGTAGACGCACAGCTTCCTATAAAACTCTGTGAAATATTAAAGCAACTAGGGCTAGAATCCATTCATGTTGGTATGCTGCCCAATGGTGATGAAAGTACTGATGCTGAAATCACCGAATATTCAGATAAAATGAACCTAATGGTCCTAACCAAAGACATAGATTTTTATCATTCTCATATGACTATTGGAAAGCCAAAAGACTTTTTCTCGTAACAACTGGTAATTTGAAGAATAAACAATTGTTTGATCTCTTCAGAAACAACTTTCTTCTAATAAGAAACGCTCTGGAAAGAAGTAACTTTATTGAGTTAAGTAATGAGGGGATTACCGAACAAGAGTAGTCGATTAAACTTTTTCGTTTATCAAAACAACTCAATAACGGCCTTCACAAAATAATAAGTCATCATTAGGCTGGCTATGAGCTTAATCAGTGTACCAAAAAGAAATCCGATAAATGAACCCCATGCAGAGCGCATGGCATCTTTTCGTTCTCGGCCTACCATTAACTCGCCCACAAATGCACCTAACATTGGCCCAATGATTATACCCAAGGGCGGAAAGAAAAGTACTCCTAATATAAGTCCGACAATCGAGCCCGAAACCCCTGCTCTGCTACCACCATATTTTTTTGTTCCATAGGTAGGCACCACATAATCCAGCCCTTGTGCTATAATTGTAACCCCCGCCCAAATCAGAAGAAATTTATTTGTAAAAGGAGCCGGGTCAGTTAACTGTAAAAGCAATAACCCAACATAGCTAAGTGGTGGGCCCGGAATAATGGGAAGAAAACAGCCCAATATACCTATGATCATCAACAGGCCAGAAAAGAGATAAATGACTATGTCCATAATTCTATATTGAAAGATGCCAAAATAGAAAATTTGGTTCTATTCATCTAATGTCTGCCATGACCTCTCCTTCTAGGGTGTGAGGTTACTTTGTTCATAACAGAGTCAAATATTTGCTGTTGAGTGGGGTTGCAATAGCTCCTTAATTCCCTGAAGTGATCAAAATTGGCCAATTCCAATTCTTCATATTTTGTGCCAATTTTAGAAATAATCTCTTTGGCTTCGTTTTCTTTTCGTTCTTTCATTAAAGAACTCATTTCATTTCTCAACTCCCTTATTTCTCTATTAATGGATTTCATTTTTTCAAAGTGTTTCCTACGCGCTTCTTCAAATTTTTCAATCTGCTCATCATTTAACCCTAGCTTTCTTTCAAAAAACATCTCATGTCTATGCCTTCGTGGGTCTTCATCATCAAAGCCTTTATTCATATTCCATAATAATGTCAGTGTGATTAAATTAATGACCACCAAAACAACAATGGTTGCTATTAAAAATCTATTCCGTTTCATACTCTTCTATTAATGCATAATAACTCTCTGTTACAGGATAATACTGCTCCTGCATTTCTGTTAATTGTTGTATATCGCTGATGCCATTATCCTTATAGTTAACGTTGAAATAAATACCAACATTCAGTATGACCAACCCAATTAGCAATGCCCAGCCAACATTATTTTCTTTCGATGAAAGAGTAGTTTTTCGCTCCAATCTAGCCTCTAATCGTGTATAGAAAAATGGCTTTACATGTACTTTATCCATCGCATCGAGACTGGCTAATGTCTTTTCTATTTCTTCATTCTTATTCATTTCTCACAATTTATCTTCTTTATAATACTGCTCTAACTCATTCCTTAAATTTGAATTCGCCCTAAAGATAAGTGACTCTACAGCAGACAAGCTTAGTTCCAGCACCTCGGCAATTTGTTTGTAAGACATGCCTTCAACCTTGTGTAAAATAAATGTTGCATGCTGTTTATCCGGCAGTGAATCTATTGCCTTATATAATATTTTACTACGCTCTGCATTTTCAAGTTTCACCCCTGGATGTACCCAGTCATAGGCATAGGAGCTGTACTTTTCCTCTGCACCAAACAAAGAAGTTAACCATGCAAAACGCTTACTTCTTTTATAATACCTAATCCGCTCTAACGATTTATTAACTGCAATACGATAAATCCAGGTGCCCAAGCTAGATTGCCCGTGAAAGCTTGAAATAGACTCGTGCACCTCAATAAACACTTCCTGAGCGAGATCTTCAGCCTCTTCCTCATTTTTTACATATCCCAAACACAACCTAAAAACCTTCTTCTGATTCTCTTCTACAAGATGTTTAAAAGCAGGCATATTACCTGCTTTTAGCAATTCAATTAGCTCAATTTTATCTTGTTTGCTCTGCACCCTTTTTAATGGCCTATATGTCTACCACCACGTTTATGCTCGTGTCTGTTTTCTAAAAATAATTGTTGCTCTTTAGTGAGTATCTGCTTCACATCCAATCGGTGATTTACCTCTTTTTTATTTAATTCAGTTTTTAAAGCCCCCATTTCCTCCACCAAATTTTCTATCTGCTTTCTATCTGGCTTGTCCTCATCACAGAGCGTTTTCAATTTAGCCCTTTTTTCATTCAGTTCATTTTCAATGGGTCTGATCACATCTTTAAAAGCCACTTTTAACTCCTTCATTTTAGACTCCTGCTCTTCGGTTAAATCTGGAATCTTCGGCCCTCTTTCGTCATCATCCATTTCTCTTTCAAATCTACTACCATGCATATATCCATGTTGTGCGCTGGCAAAAGTTATAGCTGCAACGGCCAATAGCAGAGTTAATCCAATCATTTTCAAATTTTCCATCATCTTTAAATTTTGAGTTTCTAAATATTTCTGACCTTTGGATGATATCTCAACATAAAACTTGCGGTAGCGCCAAACTTTTTTCATGGATATTAAAAAAGAACTTCTTAAAGAACATTCTAAAGATCAGGCTGAATACATTGCTGCCCATATAGTTACTGATAAAAGCAAGTTTAAAGAATTGATGAACTTATTCTTAGGCGATCATTACAGAACTAGCCAGCGAGCAGCATGGGTTGTGAGCAAATGCCACGACAATAACCCTGAGTTAATTAAACCTTATCTGAAAGAGATGATTAAAAACCTAGGTAAGGGCCAACATGTAGCAGTGAAAAGAAATACACTCAGAATTTTGCAAGATATTGAAATACCAGAACCACTCTGGGGGATAACGGCAGATGTTTGTTTTAAAGTAATGGAATCAGCTTCTGAAGCCATTGCTGTTAAAGTATTTGGCATGACTGTTTTGGCCAACATTTGCCAGCACGTACCTGAACTAAAAAATGAACTCAAACTTATAATAGAAGATCAAATGCCATACGGGTCAGCAGGGTTTCAAAGTAGGGCCAAAAAAGTGCTTAAGAAATTATAACACCTGCTTTTCGCTCATTTCAAAGCCCAGTTCTTCAAGTTCATTCAATATTGGGTTGTATATTTCTCTTTTTATAGGAATGTGCACTCCGGTTTCCTTGATTTCACCTTTCAGCACCATCTTAGCCGCAATTGCTACAGGTAACCCCACTGTTTTTGCCATGGCAGTATTTGTAGCATCATCACCTACTGCAACTAACGTGCTGTGGATCTCGCGCTTTATATCACCTTCCAGGTATTCAAACTTATGCCACATCACTATCATGTCTCGATCCTCAGGCTCCAAAGACCATTTCTTTTTAAGAATGTGTTCCAGAATTTGAGCCGGAGTTCCTTTATCGAGCCCAACAAGTTCTTTATCAAACATTCCCACCCATTTCATTCTGTGCATCTCAGGCCCTTCCAAATCAAGACCCATGTAATGCGCCAGTTTCAACTCTACTGAATCATGTGGATTATACGACAAGAATGAATTTAGAAATTCACGGTGCGTCATTTCACCCACACCTTCCATTTCATAGGTATCATCAGTAGCTCCTAATTGAACAAAAATATCCCATGTTCTGCAAAATCCCGGTCTTCTAAATGTGCCTCTATAAATGGTTGAAATTCCTCTCAAGCCGTAAACATCTAAATACTTTAGTGAATCTCTATTCGCATATCCTTCGAAATATCCATAGCCGGGAATATGCACTTGTTCAGTTCTCCTGAAAAGTTTTTGATAAGGTATGTATTTGTATTTATCCTCCTGAATAAACTTAACAATACCCTGACCTGCCAAAACTACATTGCGCGGATTCCAGGTAAATTTGTATTCCCACGGGTTGTCATCATCAGTTCCCGGAGCTAATAATCCTCCAGTAAAAGATTCAAAAGCAGTTAGTTTATGCCCAGCCTCTCTGATTTTGTCTATCACCTGCATAGCAGACATGTGATCAATTCCAGGATCTAAACCACACTCATTCAACAAGAAAACACCTTTCTTTTTGGCCTCTTCATCCAACGCTTTCATGTCATTGGAAACATAGGAGGCAGTAAGCATATGCACCCCTTTTTCAACACACACCTTGGCCACTAAAGGATGATAATTTGCTGGAAGCATTGAAATAACAATATCAGCCCTTTCTACCTCACTTACACACTGATCATGATTGTTAATATCAAACTGAAAAGCCTCTGCAACCTCGCTGCCATTGCACTTGTTTTTGGCTAAATCCAAAGAATAGTCTCCAACTCTTAATTTCCAATCATGAGCCGAACACTCTTTAATTAGATAATCTATTAAAGAGGTAGCCGATCTGCCTGCCCCCAGAACTAATATTAACTTCATTATATTTTTAGTCTTTTTTAGCGGGCTCAAATAAAAGAATTAACATGCGCAATCAACAATTCCCAGTAATAAAAATTTTAATGGAAGTCGTAGAAACGTATATTGCAAGGCTCAATTACTAAATAAAGTCATAAATGACCCGTTTAACTGACAACTTTAAGGTATACGAAAACTATCATGATTTAGAAGAAGAATATAAAGTTCTGATTCAAAAAGCGGAAGAGGCACTTCTCACCAGTTATTCACCTTATTCGGGTTTTACTGTGGGCGCAGCACTTAAATTGGATAATGGCCACTACATACTAGGTGCAAATCAAGAAAATGCATCTTACCCGGCAGGTCTTTGTGCAGAACGTGTGGCGCTTTTTCAGAAAGGTGCTATTGCAATGGAGCAGAGAATAACTGCATTGGCCGTGATTGCCAGAAGAAAAGATGAGGATGGTTATAGATCGGCAGGTCCTTGCGGTATGTGTCGTCAGGTAATGCTAGAATTTGAGCAAGCACAATCACAAAAAATGAAAGTATTATTCAAGGGCGATGGGAATTCCTGGATCCTTTCTGACTCTTCATCTGCACTTCTTCCTTTTTCATTTGGAAAGGATAATCTATGATCTTTACCTTTAATCTTTTTAATTTATAAGTATATTGTAAATTCGAATATTGGCTTTATAATTCATCTCCTTTTATGGGGCAAAACCTGAAAAAACTTTCACTTCTACAACAGACTTACCTCCTTTTTGGCGGATTTGCTCTTTTAGCCATTATCAACTTTGTGATCATTAAAACTGCACATGATGATTACAAAACCTTTGAAGTCAAGTTTAAGGAACTTCAGCATCTTAAAAATCAAACATTACAGCAACAAGAATTAACTTTTGAGGCTATAAAAGATACTTCTAAAGTAGACATTCTGAAGGAGCGCTTTAACTATATTGAATCAACCTTACGGGTGTTAAAAAAAGGTGGGAAATTGCCTTTTACAAAACAAGAAATTGATCCTGGATCCGAGAATTTAGGTGTTACAATAGAAAATCTGATTGATAAATGGACTGCCATTAAAGCGATTCAAAGTAATATATTATTTGAGGCTCCGAAGAAAGACACTACAGTTCAGCAATCAGTGATGGTTCAGTTAAACGATTCAACTTCTACCACAGAAATTCAGAATAACACAATTTCCATTGACAACCAGGTTTATAAACAATCTGTTAATGTGCTACGATTAGAGCTGGAACAGTTTTATATAATGCTCTCAGATTTAGGCCCTGTTTTAAAGGAGGATCAGGAAAAATCCAGCGAATGGCTCCTTCTTATTCTTATTTTCTTTCTTGTATTTAACCTTACAGCAATAATTGTAGTGCTACTCCTAATTAAGAAAAACCTGTTTAACCCTCTCAATAATTTAGGGTCACTTATCTCAAATGAAGAATTCAATAAAAAGTCAGATTATAATCAACCTAATGAACTAGGAATCATAGCAAAAAGCATCAATCGATTAGTTGATATGCTGGCCAACTCTACAGATTTTGTTCGAAAAATTGGTGAAGGCAAATTAGATGAGTCAATAGTAGGAGTAAACGAATCAGAGGTAAGGGAAGGCAGTCTTCAGGCTGCGCTACTTAATATGCGCGACCAAATGAAAAAAATGGATGAAGAAGAAGCAGAAAGAAACTGGACAACACAAGGTCTGGCAAAATTTGTGGATATCTTAAGAGCCAGCGATAACGTTCAGGAATTGAGTGATGAAATCATTTCTAGCCTTGTTGAATATACAAACTCTAACCAGGGTGGTATTTATATAATTAATGAAGAAGATGAAGATGATAAATTTTTAGAACTCATTTCGCTTTATGCTTTTGATACAAAGAAATATGATACAAGAAAGTATCGAATGGGCGAAGGATTAGTTGGACAAACCTACCTTGAAAAGAAAACCATTTACTTGCTGGAGGTACCTGAAAGCTATATTCAGATAGGCTCTGGCCTCGGAGATGCCAACCCTACTACAATCTTACTCGTGCCACTTAAAATTGAAAATGATATTTATGGTGTTATTGAATTAGCGTCATTTCATGAGTACAAAGAATATCAGATTCAATTTGTTGAAAAACTTGGTGAAAGTATCGCTTCTACAATTGCCGGAGTAAAGGCCAATCAAAAAACCAAACAGCTGCTTGAAGAGTCTCAGCAACTTACAGAGCAAATGCAGGCGCAGGAAGAAGAAATGCGTCAGAATATGGAGGAGCTTACCGCCACCCAGGAGGAAATGGGACGTAAAGAGCAAGCCGTTAACGCCCAAATTGAAGCTATTAACAGATCATTAGGCACCTGCGAATATTCGTCAGATGGTGTCATTGTTAATGCAAATAGGGTATTCACTGATGCTTTAGGATTAGATCAATCAAATGTTTCTGAATACAATTTTTACAGTTTACATGGCGGTATAAATTTATTCGATGAACTTACTCTGGGCAAAAGCTGGTCCGGCTGGCTAGAAAAAAGCCATTCTTCAGGCAATAAAGTAGAATTCAAATCCTACTTCAACCCGGTCAGAAGCGAGGACGGAGAGTTGGTTAAAATCATTGAAATAGTCACTCAATTTGAGCAAGAGGCAAAATCGAATAAGAGTAAAGAAGGAATAAATGAGCTTGCAGATGTAGAAGAAGAAATGCGTCAACAAATGGAGGAGTTGGAAATAACACAAGAGCAGCTGAATGAAAAGTTAATTACTTCTACCAATTTACTTAATGCATTTTCTGAAGACTTATACTACCTGATTTTTAATAGCTCAGGAGAAATTCTGGAGTTGAGTGTGGCACTCCAACAAAGTGTGGACACTAAAAATAATATATTGGAAATCTTCGAATCGGATATCCAGAGTTTGACCTCTGCAGAAGGTAAACTAAAGTTAAAATTGAAAGAAAAAAAGATTGAAATAGATGCTACGATGAGAATGTTTACCGACAGCATTAGTGAAGATAAGTTTTTAATTACCTGGCTTCGGCAATAGGGTAATTAAATAGATAATTGGACATATTATACGTGAATTTTATTAATTTACAATTTACAAAATACCTCTAAGCCCATCGATTAATGAAGGATATAGATATTGCAGACTTAAAGAAGATCACAGAGGTTGTGAAGACAAAGTACAACTATGACTTTACAAATTACGCAATGTCTTCTTTTAAAAGAAGAATTTCGAGAATCCTGGAAATGAACAATTTCACTATTGAAGTGCTCATGCGTAAGCTAAATGAGCCTGCCTTTTTAGATGATTTTCTAAATGAGATCACAGTGAATGTTACAGAGATGTTTAGAGATCCTTCATTCTGGAGAGTATTACGAGATGATATTATACCTGGAATCTTATTAAATCATCAAAAAATCAGAATCTGGCATGCAGGGTGCTCTTCAGGCGAAGAGGTTTTTTCTATGGCAATAATGCTAAAAGAACTGGATCTTCTCGATAGTGCCAGTCTAATTGCCACCGACTTGGACACCAATATTTTGGAGAGGGCAAAATCAGGTGAATACAACCTGAAAAATATGGAACTCAACGAAAAAAACTACATTAGGTATCAGGGCATGGGGTCTTTAAAAGACTATTATGAAGAAAAAAACGGTAGGGCAATAATGGACAAAAGCCTAGTTGAAAATGTTTCTTTCAGAAAACACGACCTGGTAAACGGGGAAATTTTCAATAAGTTCGATCTGATACTGTGTAGAAATGTGATGATTTATTTTAATCAAACATTACAAAATGAAGTGTTAAAGAAATTTCACGAAAGTTTATTTAAATATGGATACCTGGCCATTGGTTCCAAGGAATCTCTCATATGGTGTGATATTGCGAATAAGTTTATAATCGTTAATAACGAAGAGAAAATTTATAAAAAGATTAAGGACTGAGAGACTCTATAACCGGTGACTGATTTTAAATTAGATAATCGATATAAGGCCATAGTTATAGGCGGTTCGGCAGGAAGTTTTCAGGGAATAGTGAAGATTTTATCCGCACTCCCTACTAACTTTCCGCTACCGATAATTATGTGCTTGCATAGATTGAAACACGTAAGAAATGGTTTCGTAGAGGCGCTGTCGATTAAGAGTACAATTGAAATTGTAGAACCGTACGATAAAGAACATATTAAAAAAGGAAAAGTCTATTTGGCACCATCAAATTATCATATGTCAACAGAGTTAGGTCATTACTTCAGTTTATCAACAGAAGAAATGATTAATAACTCCAGGCCTGCGATTGATATCACGCTAGGTACTACAGCCTATGTTTTTAGAGATAAGTTAATTGGCATCTTACTTTCAGGCGCAAACAGGGATGGTGGTATGGGTATGAAATATATTAAAGATCGTGGTGGTATGACAATCGTTCAGGAACCAAGTGAATGTATGATTGATACAATGCCAAAAGCAGCAATGAATCTCACAACCATTGATCATGTGCTTAAAATTGATGAGATTGTAGAGTTTTTTAATCAATTACATAAACAGTATAAGTAAATGAAATTAGATCAGCGAAAAGTAAGCATAGCCCTTGTCTTAGTTTATATCATCTGCGGTATCTACGCTACTTATACGTTATTCACGCTCCAAAACGATTTAATTTATGATGTTCAGGCTTTGGAGGTTTCAGATTTGGATAGCGCTGCTCCTGTTCTTAATGGTCTTTATTTTTCTATGGGTCTATGTATTTTGGCGGGATTAGCTGTGCTT
>NZ_JAVJUY010000072.1:0-4744 GCF_040220315.1 Fulvivirga sp. | reverse complement strand
AAGCACATTTTTTTAACGCCAGAACTCAAAAATGCTTATGAGTGCACAGATGGTCTTCCCATTGATGAGTCGCCTTTGTATGACCCAAATAATACTTTTGCAAATAGAGATCCAAGGCATGAATATGTCATTCGAAATCCGGTAGGTACAGACTGGGAGGGGCACTACAATTACAATTTCTATGACGTAACCGGAGTCCAAAATAGAAAAGGAATAGATCCCTCGATCCCTGGGAATTATGCATTTGGTTATTTAAATGACTGGGACTTTATTTTACTTAGGTATGCAGATATCCTACTTATGTATGCGGAAGCACAGAATGAGGCAAATGGTCCGGACCAAAGTGTCTATGATGCAATTAATGAGGTTCGAACACGACCAAGTGTCAATATGCCTCCTGTAGATGAGGTAAGATATGCTACACAAGATCAGGTACGTGACTACATTAGACATGAAAGGTTTGTAGAATTCCCTGTTGAAGGAATAAGATATTTTGATTTGAAACGATGGGGAATAATTGATGAGATTCAGAATCAAAGGTCTAATGCCGCAGGAGTACCATATTCGTTTGAGCAAAAGCACTATAAGTGGCCATTTCCTCAACAAGAATTAGATGCCAACGAAAATCTTGCGCAAACCACAGGTTATTCAGAATAGTTAAGTTCGTTTTCCCACTTAGCTGTGTGGCTTGCAATCTTATGTTGAGATTGCGAGTCACACATTTGAAGGGACCATCTTAACCATGCTAATCATGATTAATTAGCATAGCTATATCATATTCTCAAATCTCTTGATTTCTAAAAACAGTAACCAAATCTTGTATGTCTGTATCAATCAGGTTTTCATTTAATCTCATTTTTTCTTTGCTATTATGTTACTTGCCAATCGAGCTAAGATGTGAACATATTTTGCTAGATGGCGATAGTACCAAGATAATTCAATCATCATTTAATTTAAATAACAAAGAGTGGAGCATAAAATGGCCAAATAGGGTTTCACAATATGATTTAGTATATAAAAGTCCGCCTATTGATCCTCTACAAGGAATTCCATTAGGTAATGGTGAAATTGGATCCCTCATTTGGTGCGATGGTTCAAAAATAATTATTGCTGTCAATAAAAGTGATCTCTGGGATGATGGAAAAACTGAGAAGCCTGGTTGGTATGGGGCTTTGGATGAACAAACAACCTTAAGACATGCAGGAAGGATAATAATTGACTTTAACTACCCCATTTTTGATGAACTTTATATCTCTGAATTTGATGCGCGGCTTAATTTAGCTGAAGCATCATTTGAACTAACTACTTCAAGTCCATTTGGAGATTTGGCATTTAATGCATTCATAAATTTTGATAATGGAATCCTATTTTATGATATAATAAGTGATTTAAAGGATGATGTACCAGTTGAAATTTCTTTAGAGAGATATGGTTCAAGAACTTACTCTCGTTGGTATTCGAGTATAAGTGACAAAACCTCTATTGGTCTTGATGGTACAAACTCATACATAGAAAATAAATCTTTATTTATAACACAAAAATTAACAACAGGAACATTCGCTATCGGAGGTGTTATGCTCAATTCAGATCAGGCTGATGTTATTGTTCAAGATAATTTTGATCATAAGGCAACCATAAATGTGTCAGGATTGAATGGTAAACCGGCTCAATTTGCTTTTTCTGTCACCTCCCCTCTAAGTAGTGATCCGATTTCAGAATTGAGTAAAAAACTTGATGATGCAAAAGAAAATGGACGAACCACATATTATCAGGCTCATAAACGCAAATGGAAGTCTTTGTGGACAAGGTCCTTTGTTGATTATGGCGATGATTATTTAAATAATTTATGGCATCTAACCCTTTATTATACATTGTCCTCGCAAGGTGGTAATTATCCAGGAAGATTTATTAATGGATTGTGGGGTTGGAACAGAGACATACAAAATTGGAATGTCTATTTCCATGAAAACCAGCAGCAATTATATTGGCCATTGAATGCAACCGGGCACTCTGAGTTTATTGAATCATACCTTGATTTTAGATTTAATTCGCTTAAACATGCAAAGAAATACGCCAAAGAGCATTTTAATGCAGATGGTGCGTTTGTGTCAGACCTGACTGATAGAAATGGGTTTAATTCTCCTTCAACAGATCATAATCATACTCCCGTAGCTGAAATTGCACTCGAATTTTGGAGGCAGTATCAATTTACGAATGATAAAGATTTTTTAAGAGAAAGGGCTTTGCCATATATACTAGAAGCCTCAGAATTTTTTGAATCACTAATGGTAAAAGGAGATGATGGCTATTTTCATCCCAGTGTTAGTACAGGTTATGAAGGTTGGATTGAATTGGAAGATGGCTTGACGGACCTCTCATTAGCCAAAAAAATCTTTGAAACAGCTCTTGTTGCAATAAAGGAAGTAGGGCTTCAGTATTCGGAATCTAAGCAATGGAAAAATATCCTGGATAATATAGCTCCATTACCCATAAAAGCGGTAGGTGATCTTTATATAACTGGAAATGAAAACGATTACAGAATAAATACTGGGGTCTTCAAAAACCAACCTGTTCCAACCAATAAAATATTTTTAGCAGGATGGGGTGTCAAGGAAGAAAGATGGCTTATGACATATTTTAGATTAGATGATGAGAAGTACTCATTTTTTAATTCATCATCACCTGGTTATTCACCACCCAGTGTAAGGAATGGCTTAAAATTACATGATGGATTATTCCCTACCATTCCCTCGGCGCCAATCTTTCCATCCGGATTGATTGGGTTAAAGGATGAAGGGACTGAAATGTTTAACGTGGCAAAAGCAACGACCATGCTTTATGGACCTGAGTGCACAGGGTGGGATCCAGTTTCTATTTCAATGGCCAGACTCGGTATGGCGGAGGAATTAGAACTTGTATTGAATGATTTTCCAAGGAGATGGCAAATATTTCCCAATGGTTGGGGACACTGGGGTCTGGAGAATGCAATTAGAAAGGACGCTGAATGGTATTTCAGAACTAATAATGTGACGGTGGCTGATCTTAATAAAAAAATTGAGCTTAGGACCTGGCCATTTAGGCATACTTCTATGGAGGCTATGTCGGTACTTACAACAGCAATGAATGAATCACTTTTACAAAGTTATGAAGGTGTATTAAGGATAGCCCCTGCATTTCCAAATAGCAAAGAAGGTCGGTTCACTCTACATGCTGCTGGTGGATTTATTGTTTCGGCAGAAGTAAGACAGGGAAATATCAAATGGATCTCAATTGTGAGTAAATATGGTAACACCTGCAAAATTGATATACCATGGGAGGAAGCAACAATGAGTTCTTCATTAAAAAATAAATCAAAAGATGTAAAGAATGGAGTTATTGAAGTGTTGACAAAAAAGGATGAGAGTTTATTAATAGTTCCTAAGGGAGTAAGACCGGAGGATTGGACAATAGTTAATGAAATACCCCCTAATAGCCAAAATCCGAAATTCCATCATTCAGGTGAATCTCAATTAGGACTCCCAAGGATGTATTGATTGTAAGGAAATTAGTCATGAAAAGTGTTTTAAAAATATTTACAGCAACATTGCTATGTCATATCTATATAACAACATATAGCATAGGGATTGATGTTAATTCTGGAGATTTAATCTGGTCGAATAAGCAAACTAACACCTGGTCCGAAGGCTATCCTATTGGAAATGGAAGAATAGGCGGAATGGTTCTAGGTAATGCTAAGAAAGAAAGAATTGCACTCAATCATGATCTGCTTTGGAGGAACTTCTGGGATTACCAGAATCACAATACTGCATCAGATATGCCGGAGATTATTAGTGCTTCATTGAATGGTGAGTGGGATATCCTTGAGGAAAAAGTATTGGCAAAGGTATCAAGGACAGGGAAAGCAATATATGTTAACCCGTATGTCCCAGTAGGAGACCTGTTTATTGATATGGATCATTCAAGTACAGTGACAGCGTACCAAAGGACATTGAATATGCAGGAAGGTATTGTTGAAATAAGCTATGATATTGGAGAGGTTAGCTATAAGAGGGAAGTATTTGTTTCATGGGAACAGGGTATTATGGTTATCCGGTTGAGTTCAAATAGAATGGGGATGCTTTCAGGGGAAGTTTCTCTTTCCCGACTATTAGATCCTGAATGTAAGTTGCGTGGGTATTCTGAATTAGATAAGTTGGTGATGGAAGGCGAGTTTGAGGAAGGTAGAAAGTTTTCATTTGCTGCTAAGGTCATTCAGCGTGGTGGAAGACTTACAGGTGGTAATAGAAAATATGAGCAACCATTTGGAGATGGATCTGAAAAAGACCTTGGTCTATCATATATCTTCAATCAACAAAATGAAACGACAGAAAAAGGACCATCAACTTATTTTGACTCATCTAATGAAGTATTAATTCTTATTGCAATCAATGTAGATCAGGAGTTTGACTCAAATGATAAACTGGCTGAACAGAGTATTAACAAATTAAATTCGATAAACACGAATTATGATTTACTAATGAGTGTGCTCATAGCCAACCATCAAAGGTTTTACAATCGTGTAAGAATTGATTTGAGCAAGACTGATTCGAATATATCAACAGATTCATTGCTTAAATACTCCATAAAGAATAATACAGCTTCCCCTGAGCTTATAGAGAAAATGTTCAATATGTCAAGGTATTTGGCCATTAGTAGTGGGACTCCGCAAAAGAATTCAACTAATAAGGCACCAATTAATTTACAA
>NZ_JAVJUY010000071.1:0-10469 GCF_040220315.1 Fulvivirga sp. | reverse complement strand
TATCATTGAACGGAAATGATTTGGAATATCAACTTCTGTGGGATGAAATATTAAGTACGCTTATTTATCAACCTACCAATAAACTAACTATTGACCACCAGTTTGTTTATATTGATGAACCCATGAAACTACAGGTGCGTGGTAATGGTTTACCGGAAGTACTGATCGACAGCACAAGGCTGACTTTCAGGCAACATGAGTTTGTAAGTGACAGGTGGCAAGCTACCATTTGGCCAAACAGGAAAGGTTGGAATAGCATAGAGCTGGAGAATGAGCAAATTAATTGGCTGTATATTTTCGGGCCTAATGATTGGATCCCGATGACAAACTACCACACACTCGTTGTTAACCAATCTTATTTTGATTCTAAAAATAATTATTCAGCCACTCAGAAAAATAGTAGGAAAATGATATCCAAATGGTGGTTCTTATTGTTGTTTCTATTAAGTATGGGATATTTGTGGCTAGAGCCCAAACTAAGATGAATAGGAATAAAAAAATCTTTATTGTATTTGCACTTATTTTTTTCGGTATAATGGTTTATGTCAGTTATGATATATCCTCTAAAACCACATTCCCAGGCTCAAAACCACAATTAAAAGAACGTATTCAGGATGAAATCCTGGAAAAGGATAGTACCAAGAATATTGATTCAGATACTATTAAGTAATTCCAAAATCCATTCGTCATGGTATTTGGTCATTTATCGGTAAAAAGGTGGTTTGGTCGGTTATGGTTTAGCAGTTAAGGTATTAGTTATTACATTAGAATCATAAGCCAACTATAGACAACGATTTGCCCCCTGAAGCTAGGTTCTTCACGGGGCATTTTGTTTTTAGGAGTTATATACCCCTGAAGAGGTCAAACGATTCCAAATAGTTAGGCACATATACATTATCCCACTGCTTTTCAATTCTTAGATGATGAGCCAACGCCAACGAACTTTCTGCTTCACCGTGCACAATAAATGTCATTTTAGGAGAAGAAGTTAGATGATCCAGCCATTGATGTAACTCACTCATATCTGCATGTGCCGATAATCCTGAAACAATGTCGACATGGCATTTAACTTCGACATCAATACCAAAAATTCTACTTGTTGGTTCACCTTCCAGAATACGCCTTCCGCGTGTACCTTCTGCCTGATATCCTACAAATAGGAGTGTGTCATTCTTCCTGCCCAGACGATGAAACAAGTGATGCAAAATTCTTCCACCTGTGCACATACCGCTGGCAGATATAATAATTGCATTAGAAGTGATGTCATTTAATATCACAGATGACTCCTGAGATCGGTAATAATGCACCGTTGGGTAATCAAAAAGCCCGTTTCCTTTAAATTCAGATGCAGTAAGTGTATGATAATCAGGGTATTTGCTATATAGATTGGTTGCACTAATGGCCATAGGACTATCAATATAAATAGAGACATTTGGTATGCTTCCATCACTTTGTAATTTTTGCAAGTAATAAAGTATAATCTGCGTTCTGCCTACAGCAAAGGAAGGAATAAGTATGCATCCACCTTCTTTCAGACCTTTGTTCACCTTTTCCTTTAACTGTTCTTCAACGTTTGTAATTTCGTTATTTCTGTCGCCATACGTTGATTCTACAAATAAAACATCAGTTTCATTGACGGTTTCAGGAGAAGCGAGAAGGGGCTGATTGAATCTGCCTAAATCGCCAGAGAGCACCACTTTCTTTGTCATATTAGTGCCATTTATAAGAAGCTCAACAAACGCACTACCTAGAATATGGCCAGCATTTCTAAATGTAACCTGAACATTATCATGTATTCTGAAGTCCTGGTCATAACCAACAGTAGTAACCAGTGATAGTGCTTGTTCGGCATTTTCTGTTGTAAAAAGTGGTTCTGGGTTTGCATGCTTAGAATATCCTTTTTTCTTTGCGAATTCAGCTTCTTCTTCTTGAAGTTTGGCCGCATCTAACAGCAGAATTTCTAATAGACCAGCAGTTGCTTCTGTACAATATATAAGACCATTAAAACCTTGTTTAACCAATCTCGGCAGGTACCCAGAATGATCGATATGAGCATGAGTTAATACTACGGCATCGATAGTCGTAACGTCATGCGGAAACTCATCCCAGTTTCTTAGTCGGTAAGGTTTAAGTCCCTGAAACAATCCACAATCTACTAAAAAAGTGAAATCATCAATTTCAAATAAGTACTTCGACCCAGTTACTGTTTGTGCTGCACCTAAGAATTTTACTCGAACGTTCATTTATTAAGCGTGAAATGAGAATATAGGCATGCTTTCAGTTTCATTGATGATCGCCTGGCTAAGTGTATGAGCCAGTTTTGTTGTTTTTCGAGGCATAATTGCCAATAAATCAACGCCTTTATCCTTCATATGCCTTTGTATCCCTTTCACTATGTCGGTTTCTTCCACCACAAAAAATGCATGGTTAATGTCTTCAAAAATAGTATGTAATTCTATGGCTTCATCGCCTTCTTCTGTATCTAATACTGTATTGCCAGATACATGAAGTAAATGCAATTCCGCATTTAAATGATCGGCTAAATCGCGGAGAGATTCCAGGTTTTCTTCCCTAACTATATCTTTGAAGTCTGAAGAGAAGGCTATTTTTTTAAAATTGAAATCAACAGATGCGTCAGGTATTAAGAAAACAGGGCATGCAGCAGTTTGAATTACCTGTGCAGCATTGCTGCCGTAGTAACGTGATGAGTGATGAGAACCTCTAAGCCCCATAACTAACAAATCATGGGACTTACTTAATTTCTCAATTTCTTCTGAAATAATACCATCAACATAGGTAATTTCGGAATGCAATTCGTCATTGAGCAGTTTTTTTATTTCATTTATCACTTGATTTTTAAACTCATTTCTCATTCTTAATTCCGAAGAAAAGACATGAACTACGGTAATTTGTGCATCAAATTCTGCAGCAAGCTTATTAGCAAAGGCGAGTGCTTGTTTGGCACCACTAGAGGCATCAACCGCACAAAGTATTTTCTTTAATTTCATATTGTAAATTTAAATTTTGAACTTTTATAATATAGTGAGGTTTATCAGTTATTGGAATGATTTAGTAAATATTTCAATGACTATTGTTAATTATTTATAACTTAATGTTTAAACATTTAGTAGTATTGAAAAACCTTCATATTTTAAGTATCCTACTGTTATTTTATTCATGTAATAGCGACACAGGGGATCCAGTTCCTACTCTTGACTGTGATTCTTCAGATTTGGAGCTTACACTAATTGCTACTACAAATGCCACCAGCTGTAGCGCTAGTGATGGTACTATCGATGTAGATATTACAGGTGGTGTAGAACCTTATCAGATTCAACTTAGAAGAAATGCTATAGAAAATACATTTATAGATGGTTTGAGTCCAGGGTTCTATGATATTCAAGTAATTGATTCTAATGGATGTACCGATGATTTAAATATATTAATTAATGCAGACGGGTCTGATTTGAGCATAGATGAGATAATTACCACCACTTCAGGGTGTAATACGGCCAACGGTTCCATTGAAATTACGGCCAATGGAATTGGTTTAACGTATATTTTGGATGGGGTAGAAAGTACAAACAATGTGTTTAACCAATTATCTCAAGGCAGTTATTCAATACAGGTAATTGATGAATCTGGCTGTAAGGTATCTTCTGATGCTGAGGTTCTTTCTGGCGTTTCATGGTCAAGTCAGGTAGAAACAATTATTCAAACCAATTGTGCTATTAATACTTGTCATGATGGAAGCAGGGCTTCACTTCCTGATTATAATGTGTTATCGAATGTTCAGAACAGGGCAGATGTTATTAGAAGTAGAACTCAGAGTGGCAATATGCCACCAGCTGGTCGGCCCGATTTATCTCAGGATGAAATAGATTTGATTGCCTGTTGGGTAGATGATGGAGCGCTTGATAACTAACTGAATAAGCCGTTAACCTCTACGTCAATTCTATTTACAATTTGAGAAAAGTCTTCTGGTTTGTTCACGAAATCAGTGTTATTCATGTCTATGATCAATAGCTTGCTATCTTTATAACCATCAATCCAGCTCTCGTAACGCCTGTTCAGATTTTTTAAATAATCAATTCTAATGGCCTCTTCGTATGTTCTGCCGCGCTTCTCAATCTGAGCGACTAGCTTAGGGATATCCGCCTTTAAGTAAATAAGCAAGTCCGGTGCTTGCACATGCTGTATCATAGAATCAAAAAGTGTCAAATAGCAGCGATAGTCTCGCTCATTCATCAACTTAGACTCATATAAGTTCGAGGCAAAAATAAAGGCATCTTCGTAAATAGTTCTATCCTGAATGGTAGAGGTCTCACTTTCCCTGATTCTCTTAATTTGATTGAACCTGCTATTTAAGAAATACACTTGCAAGTGAAACGACCAGCGTTTCATATCTTCATAGAAGTCCTCCAAATAAGGGTTATCTTCCACAGATTCCATTTCTGCCTTCCAACCAAATTGTTTGGCTAGCATGGCTGCTAAAGTTGTTTTACCACATCCAATGTTTCCGCAAATAGCTACGTGCAAACTGTTATTCATAGCAAACAAAACTAATACAAATTGATGTTGGTATTGGGTTAGTTAGATTAAATTTTGAGTAGAATCCGCTGTAAATATAAAAAGGACCACCCCTGATCCTTTTTAATTTTTAACCTAACCTCTTTAGGAGCGCTTACTTCCAAAAGAGAACAAACTATATGAAGTAGTTTTTACCCTACGCATGCAAAGCTAAATTCTTAAACCGTGGTTGCGTAGGGTATCTTATTATCAGTTTATTACTAATTAAGTCGAGCTCTTAATGCTAAGATAAAGTTCCTTCCCGGAGCTGAAACACCTGAACTGTAAGGTCTATATCTCTGATCCGTTATGTTCTCTAAACCAGCAGTAACAGTCAGCTTATCAGACACAGGGAACATCGCCTTCAAGTTTAATGTGTACCATGAAGGTGCATTGGTATTACCTTCAGAGTCTTTCGCATAAATTTCATCCTTTGCTCGTTCTTCTACCGCCAGGTCATTATGACTAATTTCACCTTGATAAGAAGCATAAAACTCCAGTTTTAACTTGTCATGATTAAACTTTAATCGTGAAGTCCCAAAAAGCGGAGCGGCATGTCTGGAGCTACTTGTAGAGCCATCATCCAGTTCTTCTTCGCCTTGCTGATAGTTTAAGTCAGTAATGAATTGGAAATGGTCAGACAAACTTAACTCTACACCTGCCTGTATACCGTATACTCTGGCTTGTGCTGCATTCTGTATAGCTTGTACCTGGCTCAGCTCACCTTGATATATAATGGAATCATTGCCATTTAACGTAAAGTTTCTTCGAACCAAAGCATTATCTAATAGTGTGTAATAGGCCGTTAAATCAATTTTGGCAACTTCTCCAATCTTAGCAGCGACTCCCACATCAAAATTATAAGCATATTCTGCTGTTAAATCAGGATTAGGAACTGTAATGGCTCCCGGCTCAGAATCGAATATTTTGCCTATATCATCTACATTAGGTGCTCTGAAGGCTGTTCCAAAATTTGAGCTGATTACCCAATTGTCATTGGGCCTGTAAACAGCACCTAAACTCCCAGTGAGTGAGCCTTCTTCTAACTTAGCATTGTTAAATGGGAAGTTGAAAAAACGCTGATCGAATGAAGCATCAATTATAAACTGATTATAGCGCAACCCTGCTTGCAAAGATAATTCATCAAATACCCTAAATTGTTCATTCACATACACACCAATAGATTGCCATGTTGCCAAAGGATAACGCGATGAACTAGCTGAGTTGGCATCTGAACGTATGTCAGTTTCCAAGCCAGTAGACTCCACATCATTAGAAACATACTCAATTCCATAATTGATTGTGTGCTGCTCCCCTAGGCTCTTCAACAAGTCAATATTTACAGAATAGGCATCTACCATTTCCACCTGGGTAGTTCGTGTGGTACTGTTTAAGGACCTGTCAATCCTGCTTTCTTCTAATTTTTGATACGCCACACGGATATTAACCTTATCGTACATTGTAGTTAATCCCTGATGAGTTACAACCAGGTTGTTCATCATCCATTTCTGTGGGCCATAATCCCATTCTGCATACCTGGCCGTACCATTTCTCACTCGATTGTGCCTGTCGTACCTGCCATAAGAGGAAGTTTCAGAAAGGTGAAAACCATATAGTATATCCCACTGGGCATTCGGTTTAAATCTCACTTTCTGCATCAGGTTAATTTGAGAGTATGCAGTAGGAATCTGCAATAGAGGATCATCCTGAGTAATTATCACATCCGTAGAATCCTGCCTTTGAACGTAATACGGTTTTAAATAATCGTCAGGCCCGTCACTTCCTTGTTTTAAGTGATCATAATCCCATGAGCTAAAACTGGAAACAAAAGCCCATTTATTCCAACCCACATTCACATCTAAATGTCCCGTTCGTTCGTTGTTAGCACTTGAAGTTCGTACTACGGCATTGCCAGTCACTTCCACTTCGTCACTTTCAGATAATTGAGGTGTAAGTGTTTGAAAGCTCATTACACCGCCAATGGCATCGCTACCATAAATAACAGATCCAGGTCCAAAAAACACCTCGGTACTTTCCAAAGCAAAAGGATCGAGGTTAATTACATTCTGAATATTTCCACCTCTGAAGATGGCAGTATTCATCCTAACACCGTCTAAAGTATACAATAAACGATTGGTTGCAAACCCCCTGATCATTGGGCTACCACCACCTTGCTGACTTTTCTGGATAAATACTTTGCCCGAAACATTGAGTAAGTCAGCAGCTGTTTGTGGGTTTTGTAGTGCAATTTCCTCAGTTGGTATCGAAACAATTTTAGTAGGGGTTTCACTACTAGACAGTTCCCATTTAGTCGCAGATATTACTATTTCATCCATAGAAAGAGTGGATGGTTTCATCGTTACATCAAAACCCATTAATGCCAACTCTTCATAATTGGTATAAACAGTTTTGAATCCTATATAGCGGATTTCTATTTTTTTAGAGCCTTTTAGCTGACTTATGTCTGCCTGCCCATTTTCATCGGTAGTAATAAATTCATTAGGTGATTTACTGGCTACAGTTGCAAGCTCTACCGGATTGCCCGCATTGTCTTTTACAGTGAGCAATTGTGCATTCACTGCAAATTGCACTGCTAAAAATAGCCATGTGCATACGATGTATTTCATGAAATAGATAATTTTCCGAGTGTTACTCCATGGTTTAAAATGATTTTAACTGATATCTAAAATCAACTAAGTGGCGGGGGTGTGTTGGGAGTAGAATGAATAGATTGATAATGAATGGATATTAGATCAAAATTGATTGCCCCTCTGGTACAAAAAACGTTTAAAACAGGATTGTATGGTAGTGTATATGTTAGTAACTTTTGAAGTTTAATGCACTCATCTTCAGCACTTTGATGTTTTTGTTTAGCCAGAGAACCAAGTAGTTGATTTAACGAAGATTCTTCAGTATCCGGCCAACACCAATAGTTTATTTTTTCTCCATTCACTTCCGTGTAGATCACATCAAACATGGCGCCATTTAATTCAAACTCTTTGGAATGTTCCCATTTTAGCTTTTTAGATGCTTCTTGTTTAGAAAGGGTAACTAATGTGAGTTGGTCTTTAGGTAAGGATCGCATCAGTTTATGCTTAATCTCCCGCTTAACTTGATGCTTTTTCAATAAAACCATCGTCTCCATCATAGTAAACGGAGCAATCAGCAGCACTGAAACAAATAGAATAAGGAGATTTCTAACCTTCATATATCAACGTGAAGGTACAGGAATTGATGGGTAGGGTCAAAAAATATTATTTATTTGGTAAAAATCCATGTTGTTAGGAACAACTGCTTTTTATTTGCGCTATGCCGTTAGTAAAATCCAGTTACAAACCTCCATTTTGGATGCGAAATGGGCACATAGCCACCATTATCCCTAGCACCTTTCGAAAGGTAGAAGGTGTACAATATTCTAGAGAGCGTATCGATACACCGGATGATGATTTTTTAGACCTGGATTGGATAAATAATGGAAATGATTCTTTAGTAATTATTTCGCATGGTTTAGAAGGTAGTAGCAACCGGCCTTATATGCTCGGCATGGCCAAATACATGTCGGAAAATAAGTTGGATGTGTTAGCATGGAACTGTAGAAGTTGCAGTGGGGAGATTAACAGACAAGCCAGATTTTACCATCACGGAGCAACAGAAGATCTGGAAACAGTGATAGATCATGTTTTAAAGACTTCTGATTACCAATCCATTGTATTAGTTGGTTTTAGCATGGGTGGAAGCCTTACCATTAAATATTTAGGAGAAAGCGATAGTAGACCAGATGTTGTGAAAGCAGGTATTGCATTTTCAATTCCAGTAAGCCTTAAATCGAGTGTTGATCAACTAACTAATTCAAAAACAGGATTTTATAAAAGGAGATTTCTCAGAAAGCTGGAAGAAAAAGTAAAACTCAAAGCAGAAACCTACCCAGGCTTAGTAGAGTACAATGGCTTTGATGATATAAAAGAATTTGAAGACTTTGATAACAAATACACAGCACCCATTCATGGTTTTAAAGATGCTCATGATTTCTACAAGCGGGCCAGTGCGGGGAACTTCTTACCTCAAGTTTCGGTACCACTCCTTATTTGCAATGCTGTAAATGATCCATTTCTGGGAGAGCCGTGCTATCCTTACGATTTATGTGAGCGTACTGAAAACCTATATTTAGAAACTCCAAAGTATGGAGGACATGTAGGCTTTCAATTACCTAAAGGAGTATATAATTATATGGAAAAGCGCGCTTTGAAGTTTGTAAAAGAGAAGGTTTAGTCCTCCAATATTTCTTTTACTCTACCAACTTGTCCATCTTCTAACCGGACTTTAATACCATGATGGTGTGTGGGTGATTTAGTCAGTAAATCTTTTACTACTCCTTCAGTTAGTTTACCTGATCGCTGGTCTTTTTTTAGCACGATGGCCACTTTTAATCCGGGTTTGATATTTTCTCTTCGGGTTCCGCTCACAATGGTTGAATATTTTTAATTTAGACGTAAATATATCCAGTTATGAATCGATTATCATCATTTATCCTAATTGCCATTTTATTTGCATGTGAAAGCAAAAAATCATCTGAAAATGTAGAAGAAAAAACTCAGTTGCCATTGAATAAACAGCTCGTTGGCACTTGGCAGAATTTAGCCTTACATGTGACTATGAAAAGAGATTCTTCAGATTCAGTAATGGTTGTACCTGAAGGTAAGTGGGAGGAGATTTTGAAGATTAAACCTATTGAAACTACATTTCGAGAAGAAGGCACCTATACATCGATATATAAATCGCTTAGTGGACAAGTTATGATGACAACTGAAGGTACTTGGAGTATAGATGCAGACACATTGATGATGACGCAAAATGGCATTACAAATAGCTATCATACCACAATCGAAGAAAATGTGGTTACTTTTAAAGGTGTGTTGGATTGGGATGAAGATGGGGAGAATGATGATTACTATGAAGGCACTCAAGAAAAGATAAGTACTAAAGAAGGAATATGAACAAAATACTTAGAAACGTAATTCTGCTAGCGTTAGCTGGTATTCTCATTTATGGACTAAACTATGCTTACAGGGCAATTCCAATAATTAGTGGCTACGGTGCCAAGAATTTATGTTCCTGTGTGTTTGTGTCAGGCAGAGATGTTGAAGATGTTAAAGCCAATGAATTAAAAGTAAACCCTCTGTTAGCGGCTGGTAATTTTGAGGTTAACTGGGCAGATAGTTCGGCTACGGGAGATGTTTTTGGACTTGTTAAGAAGAAAGCCATTTACAGAAAAGGCCTGGGGTGTACGCTTCTATCTGAACTATCAGAAGAAGAAGTAAGAAGTCAAAAGTACTCTTTAAGAACTATAAACCAACCTGCTGATACTCTTTACTGGCCTTACGGTACCCAGTTACAAGATACAGTATTCTCTAATGTTGACTATACCAAGCTCAACCAGGCATTGGAAAATGCATTTAAGGAGAATGACCCCGAAGTAAAAGTAAATACAAGGGGAGTAGTTGTGGTGTACAAAGGCACAATTATAGGCGAAAAATATGCTGAGAATTTCAATGAACAAACTCCTCAAATGGGCTGGTCAATGACAAAAAGTGTGACGGCCACATTGATTGGAATGCTGGCGAAAGATGGTAAACTCGATATTAACCAGCCAGCACCAGTTGCATTATGGAAAGATGATAGAAGTAAAATTACTGTAGATCAACTTTTACGAATGAGTAGTGGGTTGGAATGGGAAGAAGTATACAGCGGACCAAGTTCAGCAGTGAGTATGCTCTACGAAAAAGCCGATATGGGCGGATATGCAGGGTCAAAACCCTTACAGTACCAACCAGATGAAGTTTGGTATTATTCCAGCGGCACATCAAACATCTTAGCCAAAATAGTTCGTGAGAAAGTAGGAG
>NZ_JAVJUY010000070.1:0-5501 GCF_040220315.1 Fulvivirga sp. | reverse complement strand
TTCCCACTGTTCCAATGGCAAAGGTTTTATTGGTTCAGAGGTAATCGTTTGCCTTTCAGGAATATTTAATCGTTCTCCATTTCTCGATATAATGTATTTCTCGATTGAATAGCCGTACTTATTTCCCAACTGCCAGCTCACTGCATCTGTAGGTGCCCATCTGAGTAATACTGTATCATTTTTAATCTTCGATAATATCCTTACAGTCGGCAACTTCAAGGTATCACCATCCACACCTTGCGCCCATGTAACGGCCGGCATTAAGACTAGTAACATGAGTACAGTCAAGAAATATGGTGCTATTCGGTTAGTCAACATGAATATTTATTTCTTTACTAGATGTAATTATATCTTTACCCGGAAGCTTATACTTGATTCTCATTTTGTAATCACCTGACCGTATACCTGGAAATGGAGTATTAGCAAGAGTGTTAAACCATGAATTGTTACCTTCAAGAAGTTCCTGAGCCATCTGATACCTGTAGTCAGAATAATCTTTATACATGGTTAATGGTAAATCATACAGGAAAACACCTGAACCTGATGTTGCCGGATTAGCTGCAGAGAAGGCATCCGTTAATGGCAGTGCCTCAAGGGCCAAATTTTGCTCTATATATATCGCTTTTGAGGGTGGAGCTCCTAGCTCATCAGCCTGTCTCCAGGTTAAGCTCAATCCATAGGCAGGATATGAAGGATATATCAGAGATTTAATATAGTTCTGATACCAGTAATTATTACCTAAAGTTGCCTCTAGTTCTACTAATGGATCAACTTCTTTAAAGCCGTTCATTTCATAATAGGAGAACAACTCCGGGCCTGACATATTAACTCCCAATTCATGAATACCCGTTCTTACAGGCCAGCTCCAGCCATTATTCAATGAAAGGCTATTCACCTTTGCAATAAATGTTGGGTAAGCACTCGTTCTAAAGAATGATCCATAAATGGCATCTTCCTGGAGAATATTTACTTCACCTTCCGCTTCTTTAGTCTCAACTTCCAATGTTGATTGCTGATCGCCCAAATCAACTTTTGAAGTTTTGGTACTTATATTGTCATCTATACTTGCTGAGGCCGTTTTAGGAACGTTAACAATGTCAAAACTGTAGGTTGTATTTGTAGCTAAGCCTTTGGGGATAGTATAGTTTACATTTTGTGTGGTGTAACTGACTTCAAAATACTTAGGTGATCCATTTGAGGCTACAATCCTGCCTTTTTGATTCCATTCACCACTTTCATCAAATAAATACGCCTGGCCAACCTTCAATTTAATATAGCCTTGATAGGTTTCGTCTTTATAGAAATTACGCTGACTAATAACAGGATAACTGTATTCGACATTCTCAAAAGGAATGTAATCCGGGGCTTCGCCAGTGGTGAATTCCACTTGTTTCGATTCAGTGAATTTAGAACCATCGACTTCAACAACTTTCCAAATCCCATTCACCTTTTCTTCGAATGAAACTTGTAAGACAGCTTTCAATTTTTTCTGTGGAGGTAAAATTTCTATAGGATTAAAGGCAACCACATCATTCGTATAGTTCCACTCTAAATTTCCCGGTATTTCCTGATTACCGTCTAGAATCTTAAAGTGATCCATTTTAATTCTAAAGGACTTTTTAATATCATCCAGATCTATCATTTCAAAGACCTTACCTACCTCCATGTTAAAAACACCTTGAGAGACATTAAAGACACTTACGTCATTTGCTCCTTCATTGGGGGTTATTTCAGAGATTACCTGAATGCCTTCAAGTACACTGCCTCCTTGAATTTGACAGTTTTCACCTATGGTTATTTCAAACTTGCAATCGCCTTTAACTAAGCCACCCAAAACACTAAACCTGCCACCAACTACTCCCCTTATCCAGATAGGGTTTGGCAATTTCGCCTGCATCACAACGGCCGCTGCTAAACTCAAAATATTGATTTTCTTTCGCTTGCCTAGGATTTTGACTTTAATGCCTATGGCTCCATCGAAATACCCAAAGGCCTGACCATTTGCATACCAACCATTGATTCCAATTGGGCCGGAACTGCCAACGCATGAAGCATTGCCATAATCTTTAAGCATAATATCAAATCCTAAACCTGCCGCTAATCGGGCATAGAACATTAGGAATGTAATATCACCCGTGTCAAACTCCACTCTACTTCCAAATGCTACACCCCTGCCACTGGCCAGTTCATTCAGGCCAGCCATATAATCAAGATCCATTCCTCCCAGGATTTGGGATACTCTTTCAGGTGGTGGCGGGCTTGCAGGAATATAATCGCCCATCATTAAATAACTTTTTGTTTTAAGGATCCTAATCATCTCAAGCCCTAGAGGATCATCAGGACTACCTGCGTGTATGTACCATTCTCCCGGCTCAAAGTGGATTACTACCCAACCAGCTCGATTATTTTCACCAATACCCTTCATTGTTCCACCTACTACTTCCACAAAAACTTCAAAATTTCCATGTAGGGTTTTATTAGGCACATCATAGTTTATATGAATATGGGCAGCAATCATTGCGTCAGGGTTCAACTGATCCATTGCTCCTTGTGCAGCTCCTGCAACCAAGCCACCAACTTTATCTTTCAGACCAGCAACATTTGGTGTGATGGAAGGAGTGAGAAAATAGCCATTCCCTTTAAAGTCTATCATGCGCACACCTCCACCGGAATTAAAAGAAATTTCGAGTGTTGCATCACCATTAAATAAACCATCAGACCCTGAAGTTGCCAGGTACACCGTAGCCTTAAGCCCAAGGTTTACTGTTGGATCAGGAACGTATACAATTCCAGACAAGGATTCTCCAAGATAACTTTCTGCATCATCCATACTCTGCCTCATGTGGTAATATGCGCCACCACCAAAACCAGTAATGTCTATGCCAGTACCAGAAGGTGGTATTTCAGGTGCTAGTGCATCAAAGAACCAAAATCGGTTAGTTCCTTTTTTACCAAATAATAATACAGCCTGTACCTCAAATTCGTCCATAACAAGAACGGTGGCTTCACCTCTAATACCATCTCCATATGTATTATCATTTTTGAACCATTCCAAAGTCCCATCAACTGCAACCGGTCCAATGTTCATGGCTATGCCAAGTCTGCTTATTTCTAGACGCTCATAACTGAACCTCTTTCCATCAGAATTCGTACTCCCTACTACTACAATACCTCCAGTAGCACCTATTCCTCCGCCATCTTCTCCAATTACTTTTACAGTAACATCAAACACAATCCCAATCTCATTTGGGTCATCCATGAGTTTGGTACCGATTCTATTCAACGCAATTTCAAATGCACCCAGATTTTGTTTAACACCTTCTGTGCCCAATGTAAATGCACCTAGTTGAACGTAGGGTTCTACAGTCTGTAATTGCAGTGCTTCAAAGTCTAATGAATTAAGTTTCGCCTCACCTGAACTAATGGAAAGGCTACCATTTAGGTATGCCCTTGGCATGAATTTTTGATTTTTTACACTTACTTCCAGAAAAGAGCTCTCCCGAAGTATTACTTCTGATGTTTTTAAAAATTCGAATTGTAAATCTTTTGATGGAGATACGGCAAACAAATACTCATTACCAGGATTAATTATTGCCGTATATTCGAATGGGTTTTCTTTATCTACAGGCAGAGTAATGAGTCCGTCAAAACCAGCCCCAGATATTTGATTTGAAATAAGTTCTATTCGTAAATTATTTACAGTAAATGGCCACTTGTCCATTGTTCCATTGCCAAGAACATTAGTCGCTTCTAAAATTCCTGAGAATCCACTATCATCAATGATTAGGTTATATCCGGCAAAGCCAATTCTATCATTTGAACCTTCTTTCTTAAACTGTTTTGGTAATTTGATCGAAACCTCACTGATGAATATACCTTGCCAGAAATTCGGATTACCTGGATCGAATGCTTCACTATCGTAACCGGATGGATATACAACTCCAGGGGCCTGATTAATAGAACTATAATCCAATACAGCCTTTTTAACCTCAAACCCAACACCATCTAATCCATTAACTTGAAATGGCTCCATATTTACCTCAGCCACAAGTGCATCCCAACTAGTTAAATTTACAGCAGTAAATCTTCCACGGACATTACCCGGGCCAGGTTGGCCACTTTCGGTGTCAGGCTTCAGCATGTTTCTTGAAAACTCTATTTCCGCATCTAAACCAAATGATTTAAAGCCAAAGCAATCCCACTCGACATACGTTAAACCCTCCCCTTTAAAAATTAATAGGAAGTTTGGGCCCATTCCAATTCGATGATCTCCAAGAAGTTCGAGACGTGATACACCGCTAAGACCACCGTTCTTTGAAAATTCTATATTCGTGCCTCGAAATGCCAGTTTTTTACCATTTGATGGAATTTCAAAAGCCATGTATGCAGTAAGGTAAGAACGTGTAGGTAGTATAACTATGCTATCAATTACGATTGTATAAGTAATATTTCCGATCGTTTTTTTTATGCCTACAGGCAAATCCAGTATGGTAGTTTCATCTAATTGATCTACAAAACGTTGTTGTTCTTCAACATACGCATTAAGTGAAAGAGCCCTTTCCTTGTATGAATCGATTACCGGATCGGCAGAATTAGGTGCTTCAAAATTTAAAATGTTTTCTTCGATTAGCTTGTTTGTTGTCTCTGTTGTAAACTCAAATTTTCTTACACTTTTAAATTTTGATGCCTCATGCTTTAGTAAGGATTTGTTTGATTTAATCAGTTTTTCAGACGATGTTATTATAGAATAATCGATCAGTGAATTGGCATTCGATAGAATGGAAAAGCATATCAGGTTTAGGAACATGAATATTTTCAAAAGTCCCCGATAACCGACATTATTGAATTTACTATTTGCTATTTTTTGACTTGCCAACTTTAGAATAATTCCCACATTTAGTATGTGGATAGTTTTTTACAAATTGGCTGCAAGAATAATGGATTAATTATTTAATAAAAATTCAATCTTAACTATATTATTACATCATAAGTATATTATATCATAGAATTTTTCAATCAATGTTAAAACTTCAAATTGTAAATAGCTGATAATTAGAAACTTATATAATTTAACTATTTATATTTTTTATATTATTTTAACACTATATGTAAGTACTATGTAAGGATTTGGTACAAATTCAACATATTGATTACTTATGCTTATTTGGCCTCATATATTGCTAAGTAGTTCAACCTCAATGGCTTGTTTGTTTTTGATGAACTTACAAAAGGGTAATAAAAAAGCCCTACTTCCATTAGTAGGGCTTCCATAAGCACTTATAATCATTCTGTACAGCTAGAGTCTATATCAAATTGTATAACGTTTAGGCAATTTATTGAAGTGAACTTATCTATATAATTTGTCACTCTCAATATTTTGAGAATTATAATAAAATACCAAAAATAAAAGAGAGTGTCGTTCGACACTCTCTTATTACTTTATTAGAGGACATATTAATCACAACCAATAGGATCAAAAACTCCCTCTCCTAAATCTCCTG
>NZ_JAVJUY010000069.1:0-2020 GCF_040220315.1 Fulvivirga sp. | reverse complement strand
GTTGTTCGTTACAAATGTAAATGCAGGATTTGGCCTGGAAGTATCTTACTACATGGCGGATAAGATGGATTTCAGAGCTCATGCCCGTAAGACGTACACCCAAAAATTTGATTTAACCAGAGATATTGCTGACAAGAACAGCAATGTAGATAATCAGCCTAATGTGTTTAATTATTTCGAACTGGGCACCACTTACCATATTAAAGACTTTGATGAGAGTTCAAGCACTAAGATGTTTCTTTACAGAAAGAGCTATAAAGGTGATAAATGGGCTGCTCGTGTTCCGTTGAATGTTGAAATTCCATGTAAGGTTAGAAAGATTTATGGTGCCCGTTTAGGCGGACTTTATTTTGATACTGCGGTTGACATTGGCCGTGCATTAGAGGCGCAAGACTTAACCACTGATGTTTTGGTAGCAGAAGATGGGGCTGTTTTGCCAAGCACCGTGATGGACGAAAACGGATTAGAGCAGGATATTTCAGTATTCAGTAACATGTCGGTTGGCGGTGTATATGTTGGAGGATCAATGACATGGATAAAAAATGTGGCTGTTGATTTTGATAATAAGTACCAAGAAGGAGTTGATGACCTAATTTTTACTGCTTTTTTAGATATTATCGTTGCACCGGCATTAGGTGTTGATGATATTGTTTATAACGGAGTTACATACTCATCAGAAGAATTAGAGACCAGCATTATAGGTTTTAGACTAGGTATGGATGGAAAATTTAACAGAACCCTTTCATGGGGCTATGGTGGTGAAATTGGAATGAGGCCAGGATTGAAAGGTAGAGGGTTTTATGCGCTGGTAAAAATAAGCTTCCCAATCTACAGCACAAACCTTGACTATAAGGTGGAAGCATTTGGTAAGTAATAAATAGTAAAGAATTAATAATGAGGCTGACATAGATGTCAGCCTTTTTTATTTTTGTCTGATGGACATACTGATTAAAAACATTAAGGGACTTGTGCAGGCAAGGGAAGAAAAGCCAAAATGGGTGGCCGGTAAAGAAATGGCTAAGCTACCAGTGTTGGAAAATGCCTATCTGACTATTGAAAACGGACTAGTTGCTGATTATGGCCCGATGGATCTACTGCCTAAAATCACAGCCAATCAAGTAATTGATGCCGAAGGTAGGTTTGTATTTCCATCATTTGTCGATTCGCATACACATCTAGTTTTTGCTGCTACGAGGGAAGAGGAATTTGTTTTTAAAATTAAAGGCATGTCTTATGAAGAAATTGCCGCTAAAGGCGGTGGTATTTTAAACTCAGCAAGAAAGCTACAAAATACAACTGAAGATGAACTCTTTGAAAGAACATTAGTACGAGCCAATGAAATTATCTCTTATGGAACAGGTGCCGTTGAAATAAAAAGTGGTTACGGCCTCACTACCAAAGATGAGTTGAAGATGCTTCGTGTAGCCAAGAGAATAGGTGAAGAGACCCCTTTAACTGTTAAAACTACCTTTCTTGGTGCACATGCAGTGCCTAAAGAAACCACCAAAGAAAAGTATCTCGATCTTGTAATCAATGAAATGATACCAGCCGTGGCAGAAGAGAAATTGGCTGATTACATAGATGCTTTTTGTGAGAAAGGTTTTTTTACGCCTGAAGAAACTGAACGAGTGATGGAGGCAGGCAAAAAATATGGACTGAAACCGAAAATTCATGCTAACCAGTTAAGCATTAGCGGTGGTGTGCAAGTCGGAGTAAAAACCAACGCCATAAGTGTAGATCATCTGGAGGCAATGGATAAAGAAGCAATAGATGCATTGGTAGGCACTGAAGTGATGCCTACTTTATTACCGGGTGCAGCGTTCTATTTAGGAACCAGCTATCCACCAGCACGAGAAATGCTTAACGCTGGACTGCCTTTGGCATTGGCAACAGACTATAATCCTGGTAGCGCACCGTGTGGCAAAATGCAATTTATGCTTTCCTTGGCTTGTATTCGAATGAAAATGACCCCTGAGGAGGCTATTAATGCCGCCACAATTAATACCGCTTATGCGATGGA
>NZ_JAVJUY010000068.1:0-7794 GCF_040220315.1 Fulvivirga sp. | reverse complement strand
CTGTAAAACAGCAGGTTATCCGATAGTTTATGGTGAAAAGATGGTTGACCCCAATTTGCCAACTGTTTTGGTTTATGGACATTACGATGTGCAACCTGCAGACCCATTGGAATTGTGGGATTCTCCTGCATTTGAGCCAGTAGTTAAAAACGATAAAATCTACGCAAGAGGCGCCTGCGATGACAAAGGCCAGATGTACATGCACGTGAAGGCGTTTGAGGCCATGATGAAAACGGATGGCGTAGCTTGCAACGTGAAATTCATGATTGAAGGTGAAGAGGAAGTTGGATCTGAAAATCTTGAAATCTTCGTGAAGGAAAACAAAGAAAAACTGGCTGCTGATGTCATCCTTATTTCAGATACATCCATGATCTCTTTAGATACACCTTCTATTACTGTTGGCTTAAGAGGCTTAAGCTATTTACAAGTAGAAGTGACAGGTCCTAACAGGGATCTTCATTCAGGAGTTTATGGAGGTGCAGTAGCTAATCCAATCAATGAGCTTTGTAAAATGATTGCCTCATTGAAAGATGATAAGAACAGAATAACCATTCCAGGCTTTTACGATAAGGTGGCTGAACTAACTGCAGAAGAAAGAAAAATGCTAAATGAAGCACCATTTGATCTGGATGAGTATAAAAAAGACTTAAATATCGAAGATATCAGCGGTGAAGATGGTTTTACCACATTAGAAAGATCAGGTATCAGACCAACACTTGATGTGAACGGAATTTGGGGGGGCTACATTGGTGAAGGTGCTAAAACAGTACTTCCATCTAAAGCTTATGCGAAAATCTCCATGCGTTTAGTGCCTAATCAGGTTTCGGATGAGATAACAGAATTATTTGAGAAACACTTCAGAAGCATTGCTCCTAAATCAGTAAAAGTAAAAGTAACACCACATCATGGTGGAGAACCTGCGGTTACTCCAACAGATTCTGTGGCCTATGCTGCTGCAAGCGATGCATTTGTAGAAGCCTGGGGTAAAGAACCAATTCCTACCAGAGATGGTGGAAGTATTCCAATTGTGTCTCTTTTCAAAGAAGAGTTAGGGTTGGATACTGTATTGATGGGCTTTGGTTTAGATTCTGATGCAATCCACTCACCAAATGAACATTATGGTGTAACTAATTTCATGAAAGGAATAGAGACCATTACCCTCTTTTATAAGCATTTTGCTGCGAAGAGCAAATAAGAAATACTAGTTCAGAAATAAAAAGCCTGCTTGAATTATTCAAGCAGGCTTTTTATTTGAAGTGAAAAGTTAGGAATAGAACAATCTTAATCGACCACCTCCCACTGCAAATCACTAATATATTTATAGGCCACTTTACCTTCAGCATTCATGGCAAATAAGTAAATCCACTCATTGTCACATAAGTCTCGGATCGACTTGTGTTTTTCAAGGATTTTGCTCATTTCGTCAGCAGGTGCTTCAATAATTACATTTAATCTTTGAGGCTCGTGTTGATATTTCTGTCCATCAAAAACTGACTGTAGCGGCAGACCTACTCGCAAGTCACCTGCAAACCCTTCAAAAACGCCAAGTCCGCCTACCACGTTGTGCAACGTTTTGTTACCTGACCCGAAGACTTTATTGTCAACCGTTGAAGCGTAGTACTGCAAATTGATCCAGCTGGTTACTACCATCGGGGCAGTCATAATCAATTCCAGCACACTGAAAGTTTTATCTTTTTTCCAGTCATAGCTGTGTAGGAAGGCTTTTCCTCCAAAATCTACGCCCTGGGTACGTTCTCTGGGTGCCACAATAAAAGAAGAGCAACCTGCAAGACCCCATTCCGGTCTTACTTGCGACCAGTCTTTGCTTCTTGCAAAAACCTGTTGATCCACATTGCCTTCATTCAAATTCATTCGTTGCCCGCGCTCACTTCTAGCAGCAATTGCCGCCATTCGAAGCAATTTCTTCAAGTGCGAAATCTCCTCATCATGTGATGCCGGTATAAGATCGGTGTTAAATAATGTCACCTCATCTGTAGTGGTGTCATGCTTACAAGCAATGAACACCGTAGTCTCAGGAATTTCAATTCCTACATTTACTAGTGCCTTACGAACTTCTGAATCATTGAGAACAGCAGCAGCAACTTTGGCATTGGCTTCCCCCGTGTTTCCTCCACAGGCACCACAATCTAATCCCGTAGCGTGAGGATTGTTCACTGTAGAAGAACCGTGCCCAACAATCAGCACAGACTTCGCAAAATTCTCTGTGAGTGACATAGCACGTAAGGCGTTTTCTGCCATTTTTATACGTTCTTCCAAAGGAATTCCATAGGCACCGGTAACATCTTTCTTCGCCTCAAGACTCACCTTTTTCATCTCCACTGTTTTGTCATCAAGACCTACCTGATCCGGATGTTTAACCGGACGTGTTAAACCAAATGAGTTGGTGAACAACTTAGGTAAGAAAGAAAGTCCTATCGGGGAAACGAAGCTGAAACAACTTACAGCTCCCGATTTAAAAGTACTCCACGCTTTTTGAACATGCTGTTTCAAGCTTCTATTGGCAATTATTTTAGCATCAACTTGTGTATCCCCAGTAGTCTCTTTAATTGTGTGTGATGTATTGAGCAACACAGGGCAGTTGTTACTTCCATGCTCATGACCCATTTGTGTATACTTAACCGGGAAGGCAAAGAAACCTGCAAAGCCCATAGTGGCTATGTCCGAATCAAGCGCTTCCAGATTTCTTCTGTACAATTCAGATCGCACATCAATACAGAAGATCGCCTGCGCTCTTGGAGTTTTGGCTTCAATAGTACTTTTATCATTTTTCGCGATCTTATCAATAATCAAGCGTTGGTTTGTACGGTCAAAAGCATCCTGCAGAACCAGCTGATTTAACACCTGCTTATCTGCGCTCTCAACAGCGTTGTAAGTTGCAATGATGCTTTTATTGACAGACCATTCGCTTTTAAGCTCATCCGATTTAAGAAGTTCAAGCAGGCAGTATTCCCAACTCAACAGGATAGTAATGAATTCTGAAGTGGCTCTACTTTCTTTGTTTCCAGCCAGATTCGCTTCAAAATCAATTCTGGCACAAAAACCTGCCCAGCCGCTCATTGTCATCGCCAGTCTTTGCAAGTACAGTTCTAACGCATTTTCCGGAACCTTAAGCTTTTCAAGAATAGTCCGGGCTGCTTCTAGTGAGTTTTCAGGAAGGGTTTTTGCCATATTTCTAAATCCGGAAAGTCCCATAAGTTCGGTGCTGTAATCAACTTCAGCTTCCTTTTTCCACGCAGCGTATAAGGAATCTTGCTTCTTAGCTGTTTTCCATGCGGCCTGATTTTGATCGAAATAGGCTGCTGCCCAATGTGATATTCTGTCGATCATAAACCTTTTCCAGTCTTTGCCATTCAGGTTACTCGCAAGGTCGCCAACTGTTTTTACCTTTAATGCCTTATCGTCAATCTGCTCAAATAGTTGAGCCAGAAATTGATCGGCATTTATTCCTTTATTATGCTTATTCAGCGCATAGGCGATATCCTCCTTTGAAATTCTACCTTCCTCCAGCGCTTTCAGGTAAAATGATATGGGTAAAGTAGGCTCGGCATCAGCAGTAATTTTTAGCTGCTGCATCACTTCACCAAAAGGGCGATTGGCCATACCCAGATAAGGATTAACCGCAACGAAATTCTCCAGCGACCAAAGCGGGGCAATTTTCGCTGACGTGTTCTTAAGAAGTGATTCTACTTCTTTGATGTTTTGTTTTTCTGCTAATTGCATGATACTAATCGAATTAAGCTTATTGATTTGATATTGTTTGAGACTTGTAAATGAGTTCTCCATTTTCCTGGGCAAACTCATCCGCCACTTGGTTATTTTCTTCTGCCTCAACTGTAAGGTTCGCCCATTTGAATTTGTCGTTTTTCAGGGCACCTATCATCCTGTCGAAAATAACATTGGCATATAATCCATTTCTTAGGTGCACACCCAAGCGGTAGCCAAAACTTCCTGATTTCAAAGCTGGTGATACCAGTTGAATGAATACAACCGATCCGAAAAGAACCAAGGTGGTAATGATTACTCCTTTAATTAATAAGGAAGGTGCAGCATATACTGGTACCTGTGAGGCGAGTAAAATGTGCGCCCCTTTCTCCAGACTAAAGAATGCCAGTGATACAATAAACACCATTACTCCGGATTGAAGGATTGCTGAGATACTGCCTTTAGAATCAATAGTGGATACAATAAGTTGAGAAACTCCTAGAGCAATAATAGCACCTACCGCCATTAAAGAAAACTCATTAACAGGATCCAGACCCCACCAGTAGCAAAACAAAGCATAGACGCTAAGTGAAAATAAAACCCCGAGTAAAATTCTCGGTATACTCCCCAAACGATTAGGCGTAACTACCTTTTTTGCTTTTACCACCTCTACAACACTACCTGACGAAAGGAATGAATTCGCCTTATAAAAAGAGTGAGCTACCAAGTGCAAAATGGCTGCGCTATAAACTCCAAACCCACACATCAACAAACTAAAGCCCATATGCGCGACACTAGAATAGCCTAACGAAACTTTAATGGTTGGCTGCGTCAGATACACCACAGAAGCAAACAAGGCCGTAAACCCTGCGATGATGATCAACACCAAAGAAGCGGTTTCAGATAGTTGCATTAAGAAGGCAAACCGTACCATCAAAAACGGACCGGCATTTAAAAGACCGGCATGTAACAGGGCCGAAACAGGAGTTGGAGTTTCTACTACTTCGATCAACCAGCCATGGGTTGGAAATTGCGCTGATTTTAATAAGGCGGCAATTACTAGCAGGAGAGTAGCCGTTGTTAATGAAGAATTTAATGTGTTTAGTGATGCTACCTGATCAAATATGGTTTGTAGATCACCCGTATTAAACTCGAAGTAAATTAACAAAAATGAAAAAGCTAGGCAGATATCACCTATTCTAGCCACAATATATTTCTTTCGTGCAGCTGCAATGGCTTGAGGTCTGTTTCTGTAAAAAGTTAACAAATAGTGTAAGCAAACACTTGTTATGACCCAAAAAAGGAACAGTTGGAAAAGATTACCTGATAAAACGAGCAATTGCACCGATGCAATGGTGGTAGCAAGTCTGCTTATAAAAATGTGCTGTCTTCGGTCTCCATCGAGGTAGTTGATACTAAATTTAAGAATGATGAAGCCTAATAAGGCAATCATCACAAACATGATCATACTTAGGGCGTCAAGCCTTAGTGATAAGCCTAATTCTGCAAAAACGATTAAATCGCTTTGAGAGACTCCACTCATCCATGTTAAACCTGCACAAATAATTGAAGTAAGAATTCCCAACCAACCTATTGACTCTATATTCTTTCTTGTTGGCTTTACAAGATTAATGGAAAGAGCAATGGAGAGGAGATAAAGAGAAAATGGGACTATTAATGGGAGAAGGGCTAATAAGTGCATTTGCATTGTCATTAATTTTTAATGCAAAGCAAGTATTATATATTCATAAATGAAAATTAATAATTTAAATGTATAACATAAATAATGTTTATGTATTAATTATAAATGCTCCCATTGTACATAAAACGCAGCATTTAAAGCGGAACTTATTTTAATTGGTTTTTGTATCAATCCTGATAATCGTCAGTTTTTTATCAGGGTTACCTTCGTATATTTATATTGTTGAAACAATTTGCTAAAATATTCCTGATTGTACCTGTCATGCTTCTTATGCTGCATACACTTGTTCAGCATAAGCATGTGTCACCGGGTGATGGCAGCACATATATTCAAAGTTGCCAGCATGAAATCGATTTCTTTGGTTTAATTAAACATGCATTCGAAATTGACGAACGGGAGAATCATTTGGAAGAATTTGAAGTAGCAAATTCGGAAAATATTGATTTAGGAATACTAGCAGTTATCTCACAGTTACTATTCACTTCCAGGATTGAAACAAAACAATCCACATCCTGGCCGGCCTATTCTGTTTCATTACCTTCAATTTTTTACATTCCTAATTTAAGCTTTCGCGGCCCACCAGCGCAATCCTAATCTCTGCATTAGTTAATATTTTAAAGCTTAAATTCTTAATACATGTTAGATAAACTCATTGGCTGGAGTATAGCCAATAAATTAATAGTACTTCTTTTCGTACTGTTTCTAATAGTCTTTGGCAGCTTTTCACTGTCAAAAATACCCATTGGTGCAGTGCCTGATGTAACCAATAATCAAGTACAAGTGATTACTACATCCAGGGACCTTTCTACTCAAGATGTAGAGCAGTTTATAACCAGCCCAATAGAAATGGAACTGGTGAATATTTCTGGCGTGAAAGAACTTCGTTCTATATCAAAGTTTGGCCTATCAGTGGTTACGGTAGTGTTTGATGATGATATGGGTACTTATTTACCCCGACAATTAATCGCAGAAAAGCTCATTTCTGCATCAGAAAAGATACCTGATGGTTTCGGAACCCCACAGATGGGCCCTATTACTACCGGACTTGGAGAAATATATCAATACGTTATTGAGGTAGATCCTGAATTTAAAGATCAATACACCACAATGGAGCTACGCACAATTCAGGATTGGGTAATTAAGCGGCAGCTTTCAGGAATTAAAGGCGTGGTAGAGATTAATACCTGGGGTGGGTTTTTAAAACAATATGAAGTGCAGATTAATCCCATTCGATTAAGGAGCCTTAACCTATCAATTCGAGAAGTATATACTGCACTTGAAAAAAATAATGATATCACGGGAGGTGGGTATATTGAAAAAGGAAAACAGGCTTATTTTATTAGAGGAGAAGGTCTGGCGGAGAACATATCGGATATTGAAAATATCGTAGTGGTCAATCGGAACGGACTTCCAGTTTACGTAAAAGACATTGCGAAAGTAGGGCTGGGCCATGCTACCCGTTTTGGGGCGGTAACTGGAAATGCGGAGGGTGAAAAAGTGCTCGGGCAAGTAATGATGCTGAAAGATGCCAACTCAAAAGCAGTATTAGAAGCTGTAAAGGAAAGAGTAGCAGAAATTCAAAATACCCTGCCTCAAGGTATTTCTATCAACCCATTTCTTGAAAGGAGCGAACTCATTGATAAAACGACATTTACTATAGCTGAAAATCTGATTCTCGGTTGTTTAATTGTAGTTTTTGTGGTTGTACTTTTACTCGGCAATCTGCGCACTGGTTTAGTAATTGCCTCAGTAATACCACTTTCACTCCTTTTTGCGCTTTCCTGTATGTATATCTTTGGTGTAGATGCTAACCTGATGAGCCTTGGGGCAATAGATTTTGGTATTATCATCGATGGTTCTGTAATAATTGTAGAGTACATTGCCTTTAAAATAACGGCAAACAGTAAGACACTTCAAGATCTGGCTAAACCCGCCAGAAAGCTTGAAATAGATCGTTTAGTGAATCAGGGGGCATCAAAAATGATGCATTCTGCCATTTTTGGACAGCTAATTATTCTAATAGTATTCATCCCAATCTTGTCACTTTCTAATGTGGAAGGTAAAATGTTCAAACCTATGGCATTAACCTTTTGCTTCGCGTTGGCAGGCGCAATGATTCTTTGCTTTACGTATGTGCCAGTGGCAGCGTCTATTTTCTTAAAACCTACTGACAAGCAGATGGCCTTTTCAACCAAATTGATCGCCAATTTGAAGAAAGTATACGAGCCGTTACTTATAAGCGCACTTTTAGTTAGAAAATGGGTGGTAGCATCCGCAGGAGTAATTTTGGTGTTAGCTATATTATTATTTACGAGGCTTGGTGGTGAGTTTGTGCCTACTCTGGATGAGGGTGATTTTGTAATTCAACC
>NZ_JAVJUY010000067.1:0-6916 GCF_040220315.1 Fulvivirga sp. | reverse complement strand
ACCTCCAATATCTAATACTCCTCTATATAGATCTTTAAGTTCATCTCTATCTAACGAGTTTACGATTTCTATTCTTGATTTGATGCTTCTTACATCTTTACGCATCATATAATTGCCTGTAGCAATATGATAGCTAGCATCAGATTTGTTTACAAAAACAAAAGCTTTTAAATACTGACCCTTTTCTTTATTGCCTTTTAAGTAGCCATAAATATTTTGGAGACTCTCCACAAGAATATTGTATATTTTCTTAATTGCAATTTTTGACGATAATGAATCACTTAATGATTTTTCGAGGTGCACAAGTACATCGTCAAGCTGCCCTTTGCTCAACTCGCCCATATAGCTGTAAATCGTATCTTCGCAGAAGAAACGATTGTACTTTTCTTTAATATCAAATGCACTTATCATTAAGCCAGAATCAGACATGAATTTAATATTTATATCATTAAAGTCAGAATTAAAAAGCCTATTCTTTTACAACATCAGGCCTGGAATATCCTTCATCTTCTATTGCAACATCCGTAGAGCCATCTTCGGCACCATGCGTCAACCTTTTCAATGGTTTTAGTATAGCGATTACCAACAGGCCAAATATAGTACAGAAAACAAATATGCCTGTGAATAACTCAAATTCCCCAAGTGTAGTGGACCAGGCCCCTAAGGCACCAGCTAATTTATTTCCTATTCCAGTAGCAGCAAAATAAGCACCCATCATAAATGAAGCATACTTAACCGGTGCCAGTTTGGTAATAAACGACAGCGCTACAGGGGAAGCACACAACTCACCAACAGTATGTAACAAATATGCCAATACAAGCCAGTACATAGCTGATGAGCCAGTTTCTTGATACTGCATAGAAGCTCCAGACATGAATAAGAATCCAGCTCCCATGATAATTACACCCACAGCCATTTTAAACAGTGAAGATGATTCCTTTCCTTTCTTTTTCCACCAAAACCAAAAAGATCCTATACCTGTGGCCAATGTCATAATGAAAAAAGCATTCACTGATTGAAACCATGCAGCAGGTACTGTAAAGTCAATAAATCCTAAATATCTATCGGTTTTATTTTCAGCATATAAATTCATTAAACCTCCTGCTTGCTCAAATGCTCCCCAAAAAACAATGATTATTAAGAAAGACAGAAACATAACGAGCATCCTGTCTTTTTCAACTTTGGTGAGAGGTTTTTTCATTAACTCTTTATTCTCAGAATCATCAGCTCCTTGAAATTCACCAACTCCTTTCAAATGTTTTTGACCGTACATAAACATGATTTGCCCTAACAACATTCCAATACCTGCCAAGCCAAAACCATAATGCCATCCATATTGAACAGCTGCCCAACCTGTGGCAATTGAACCAATGAATGCACCTACGTTTATCCCAATATAAAATATATAAAACCCTTTATCCCGTCTATCATCGCCCTGTCGGTATAATCCACCTACCATTGTAGAAATATTTGATTTTAATCCACCCACTCCAAGTATGATAAAAATTATACCTGTATAAAACGCCCACATTGCCTCAACGGCAAGTACAGTGTGGCCTATACATAGCAAAATACCACCTAATAGAACCGTCTTCTTTTGCCCTAGGTATTTGTCGGCAATTAATCCACCAGGTATGGAAGCTAAATAGACCAACATAGTATACCACCCGTAGAAGTTTAATGTTCTTGCATCATCCCATCCCAAACCTGGATTATCACCTAATAATGGTGCCGCTAAATATAGTGTTAGTAACGCTCGCATACCATAATAGCTGAATCGCTCCCAAAGCTCTACAAAGAATAAATAATAAAGGCCAACGGGATGTCCCCACAGCTGCTTCCCATTTGCACCATGATCAGGATGATCAATTGTAATTGACGACATATAGTTTTGATTTGTTTAAAAAATTCCGCTAAAACTAACATTACTAAAGTTGATTAGCAAATAAACTTACCTTGCAACTCCTACTCCATCATTTAAACGGTGATTCTGGTTAAAGCAAACGATTGAAATATCAATTTTAACTATTAGTGAAATAATTAATTCACTACTTTTGCAGTCTTTACTTTTTATAAAATCTAGAAACAAAAAGAGTACCATGCAGGAACTAGGATTAAAATCAGAGAAAGCGTCTGTAGAACAATTAGGAATTAAAGATGCTATTGTACACTGGAATTTATCTCCAAAGCAACTAGCTGACATTGCGGTTGAGGCAGGACAGGCATCAAGAACTAATTCAGGAGCTATCTCTGTAGATACCGGTGAATTTACTGGTAGATCTCCAAAGGACAGATTTATAGTTAAAGACGAAATTACTGAAAATGCAGTTTGGTGGGGTAACATAAACATCCCTTTCGACTCAGAGAAATTTGACAAACTATATGATAAAGTGGTTGATTATTTATCTGGTAAAGAAATTTACGCACGTGATGCTTACGCATGTGCTGATGATAACTACAGAACAAATATTAGAGTAGTAAACGAATACTCTTGGTCGAACATGTTTGCCTACAATATGTTCTTAAGACCTACTGAAGCAGAAATTAAATCATTCGAACCTGATTGGACAGTAATTAACGCACCTGGATTTAAAGCTAACCCTGAAGTAGATGGAACGAGACAACACAACTTTGCCATATTAAACTTCAAGAGAAAAATAGCGCTTATTGGTGGTACTGGTTATACAGGCGAAATCAAGAAAGGAATTTTCTCTGCGTTGAATTTTGAATTACCGCACCTAAAAAACACATTATCGATGCATTGCTCAGCTAACATGGGCAAAGATGGTGATACAGCCATATTCTTTGGCTTGTCTGGTACCGGAAAGACTACCCTTTCAGCTGACCCTAACAGACAATTAATTGGCGATGATGAACATGGTTGGTCTAATGAGAATACTGTGTTCAACTTTGAAGGTGGTTGCTATGCAAAAGTGATTGACCTATCAGCAGAAAGAGAGCCAGATATTTATAATGCCATTAAAGAAGGTGCCCTTCTTGAAAACGTAGTTTTAAAAAATGGTGATATTGATTTCAAGGATGGCTCGAAAACTGAGAATACCAGAGTTAGCTACCCTATCGATCATATAAATAACATCGCAAAACCATCAATTGGTAAAAACCCTAAAAATATCTTCTTCCTTACCTGCGATGCCTACGGAGTATTGCCTCCAATTTCTAAGCTTACTCCAGGACAAGCTGCATTCCACTTTATTTCAGGATATACCGCAAAGGTAGCTGGAACTGAAGCAGGTATCACTGAACCGGTAACAGCATTTTCTGCTTGTTTCGGAGCACCTTTTATGCCATTGCACCCTACCAAGTATGCGGAAATGCTTAGTAAAAAAATGCAGGAAGCTGGTGTTAATGTTTGGTTGATTAATACGGGTTGGACAGGCGGTCCTTATGGTAAAGGAAGTAGAATGAAATTACCATTAACGAGAGCAATGATTACTGCAGCCCTTAATGGTCAGTTAGATAATGTTGAGTATACTAACCACTCTGTATTCCACGTGGCTATTCCAAAAGAATGCCCTGGAGTTCCAACAGAAGTGTTGAGCCCAAGAGGCACATGGAAGGATGATGAGGGTTATTATGCACAAGCAAATAAGTTAGCTGATCAATTTAACAAGAACTTTGAAAAGTTTGCTGAGAATGCAAATGATGAGATTCTAGCTGCGGTGCCTACTACAAAGGAAACTGTGTAAGAATTATTTATTAATAATAGAGAGGGCGCTTTTTAAGCACCTTTTTTTATGTTTCTGTCTCGTCCTGAAATAAGTTGACACAAATCCGACTTATTATGAAAAAGGACAACATGAATAAGGCCAACTATAAAAAGCGTACCCAACGTGATTATACAGTAGGCTTTAAATTAGCAGTAATTAATCAGGTAGAAAAAGGCGAAATGACCTATAAACAAGCACAAAAAGCCTACGGCATTCAGGGTCGTAGTACTGTGTTGGTTTGGTTAAGAAAACATGGTACCTTGAACTGGAGTAATCCGCAAATACATTTTATGGCCAGTCCAAGAAAAAAAGAAACGCCTGCACAAAAGATAAAGCGCCTGGAACGTGAGCTCTCCGATGAACGTTTGAAAAACGACATTCTCAATGGTATGATTGATATTATGGATAGAGATCATGGAGCAGGACTTAGAAAAAAGTATTTATCCAATCAACCCAAGACAGACAACAAAAAGAAAAATTAAGCTTATCTCGATGTTGTCGGTTGTTTGGAATTAGCAGACAAGCAATTTATCAAGCTAAACATAGAGCTTTACAGCGAAGTATTGAATTATCTCGTATTAAGCCATTGATACTTAAAGAGAGAATGAAGATGCCCCGTGTAGGCACCAGAAAGTTATATTATCTATTGAAAGAAGACTTCGTCCGTGAAGGCATAAAAGTAGGTAGAGATGCTTTATTTAACTATTTAAGAGCTGAACATTTGCTTATTCGGCCTAGAAAGAACTATACCAAAACCACCTATAGCAAGCACTGGCTGAGAAAGCACCCAAACCTACTCAAAGACAATGTTCCACTCGCTCCTGAAGAAGTTTTTGTCAGTGATATCACCTACATAAAAAGTAGGGAAAGAACACATTATCTTTCTTTAGTTACGGATGCTTTTAGCAGAAAAATAATGGGGTATCATCTTAGTGATGACATGAGTGCCGAGCACGTTGTAAAAGCATTAAAGAAAGCTGTTAAAAATAGAACGACAATGAAGAAGTTAATACACCATTCAGACAGAGGGCTTCAATATTGCTCATCTATCTATCAAGATGAGTTAAACAAAAACAAAATTATACCCTCTATGACCGATGGGTATGATTGTTACCAGAATGCTTTGGCAGAAAGAATTAATGGAATACTCAAAGAAGAGTTCCTTCTCTACAAATGTAACACAGGAAAGGAGCTTAAGCTTTTAATCAGTCAATCCATTAATACTTACAATAACAACAGACCTCATCTAAGTTTAAACTATAAAACACCTAACTTTATACATGAAAAAACCGAAGAAGATTTACTCCTTCGGTCTTAATTAAAATTATCTATAAAACCGTCAACCTATTTTAGTACGGGTCATTCACAATGTTAAGAAAGCCCCAAATTTGAGCCATATTCGCTGCCTGTCTCCCGGAGAGATTATTCGATCTGTTCTATAGTCCAGGCCCAATTCCATTTTTATCTTTTTACTTACTAAATTACCTATAGCCATTGTAAACCTGTTTTCTATATCATCTTCATCTGCCTGCACGCCATAGATTATTTCTTCAGACGCTATAAAATAGTATTCGCTAACATCCAGGTTAGTGCCTTGAAGGGGAATCTCTGAGGACAACCTGTAGCGTATCCGATATTGATTCTTTTCGTTTTCAAAGAATGTCTGATCGAGCCGCAGTCTATGACCAAGCCTTAAGCCAAACAACCGTTGAATAACTGCTATTTGTTGAATAGACCGATGGTTGTTGGGATCAGTTTCTTCCAGCCGATATTGATAACCGACAGCGACTTTAACAAACGCCCCTAAGTTCCTTGAGAGAAAACCTTGAAGATCAGTACGATCATGAAAATAATCATAATTCGTATCTGTACTCTCATCATCATAAAACTGTCCGTGTTGAGACTCTAGCTTAAAAGTAGCTGTGTAATTAGTATTGAGATTTTTGCTTATCGCCATTTCTGGAAAAAATCCACCATATACTACCTCTGATTGAGCTAAAACGCCAGTGCACCAAAACAAGAATATTATAGTTATTGATATCCTGTGCATCAATAACTAATATTATCAGAAGTGCTTAATACGATATGCCGTTTATTAACAAGGCTTCCAGATTTTTCAAATAGCCCCTCATAGTATATAAATGAATCACCTTCTTTTCCTTCAAATTCAATTTCATATCTGATTTTTAATTGATCAATTAAGCCATTCTTACAATAATTTATAAGTCTTTCAAAATCACCAGATAGTTGTAATTGAATGCGTCTAATTTTATAAGAGTCAAAATTTGATTCAAAATAGCCAGTTATGCCCTTTCGAGATTCATCAGGTAGTTCATTCATATCGTACTCTACCTCAATGTCTTTAACATTAAACAGTGTATCAAACTCAATACTATACCTCCGCTTATCCTTTACTAATTTTGCCTCATAATTTTGATATGACTCATTCTTTTCCTGATACCATTTGATTTTAGTACTCTTAGCAAACAACTCGGTTACACGTTTCTTTAAAATGGCAGGAACTTCTTTTTCAGAAATACGTTCTTCTATCTCAATTTTATCAGACTCTTGTTGAGCCCATAAAACTGTAGGGAATACTAAGACTAAAGTTAACGTTAGAAACTTCATGATATTGAAGTTACATGATGATTTTAACCAAACAAAGCTCCGGCAATAGTAGCTGTCATCATTGTAGCTAATGTGGCTGCAAAAAGTGCCCTAAGCCCTAATTTAGACAAATCACTTTGCCTGTTGGGTGCCATACCTCCTATGCCACCTATTTGTATAGCTATAGAGCTAAAATTGGCAAACCCGCATAGTGCATAAGTAGCAATCACGATAGATTTCTCACTCAACCCAGCATCCATTTTCATATCAGCCAGACTCAAATAGGCTACAAATTCATTAATTACTATTTTCTGGCCAAGTAAGCTACCGACTGAAATGGTCTCTGCCCATTCAACCCCCATAATAAAGGCGAAAACTCTGAATATCTGCCCTAAAATGTATTCCAATGAGAATCCTTGAAATACACCACCTGTGCTATTGGCAACAAAGTCATTCAGGCCAGTCCAGCTGCCGATACCGTCAACCAACAACCAGTTAATAGCATAAATAATTGCAATAAAAGCTAAAAGCATCCCGCCAATATTTATGGCAAGCTTCACACCATCAGCCGCACCTCGCGC
>NZ_JAVJUY010000066.1:0-3727 GCF_040220315.1 Fulvivirga sp. | reverse complement strand
ATCACTCTTACCCGCAAATTCTCATTATCAACAGTAGTTTGAATTTTAACTTCTTTCCCTTTCTCTGAAAACTTAATAGCGTTTGAGAGAAGGTTTTCAAAGATCAAGGCAAAATAGGTTTCATCAGCATTTACTCGAGCTTTTGGAGCCTTATTTTCATAAACTATTTTAATGTTTTTTGTTTTGGCCGATTCTTCCACACCCAATATAAGTTCCTCCAAAAATTCATTTACATCAAATTCTTCATGCTGCAATTCCATATGGTTTTGATTAGACGCATCCATTTCCAATACCCTATTTACTAAATGCTGGGCACTGCTGGAAGCATCTAAAATCATTTTAGAATATTCATGACTCATAGTCTCATCTTTTTCGACCTCCATTAATGAAACAAGGCTGGAGATATTTTTAAGTGGACTTCTTAAGTCGTGCGATAAAACGCGAATTATGTAATCTTTTTCTTCAACGAGTTTAGACAAATGCTCAGATTGCATTTCAATCATCTCCTTCTGTTCCTGTAACTGAGCATTATTTTCCGCTAAACTATTGAGTGCTTTTGTTTGTGTATGCTCAAAAACAAATGAAATAAAGAGAATTATTAAAAGTAGACCGGGCACCACTGAAAGAAACCATAGTGTTTTAAATTCAGGATTATACTCTACGGGTAATTCATAGCCTTCAACTGCCAAAACGCCATAAATTACCATGACACTGAAAGAAATAACACCCCAAAATATAGCAGCAGACCTATTTACAACCAATAGTGCAAGAACCGGAATGGATATAATCCAGGGATAAATAGCCGACCACATACCGCCAGAAAAGTGAGTAAGGAATATGACCGCAAATGCGCCAATGAACACATAAATATTGCCTAATAAAACGATAGGTAATTTAGTTTTCACAAAAAAGGCTAGCACAATAAACCCGACAACATTAAATATCATAAGGTAAACGCCCTTATCGTACCCAAACAAATAACTAAAAAGAATGTATGAATTTGAGAATAAACTGGTAAGCCAGCATGCTCTAACCAAAAGTCTTGCCCGCCTTAATTCTTCTAAATCGCCAAAACGACTTGGGTGAATAAAATAGTCTATAAATGAAGCTATGTTCATTAATTTAAGATATATCTAAATGCAATATAACAATGATCTGTATCAAAATTTAATGTGCTACATGAAAAGCTATGATGGCACTGATTAAAATCCACACACCTTCTACAACGCCTAAACCGATTGTTTTGCCCACTTTGTTATGTTCTGAATAGTATACTAAGGCAGGCAATGAAAGTGAGATAAGTGCCTCACAAACAATAACATAGAGCGGTGCATTTAACACCATGGTAGTATTATTATGATACCACCACCAGCCTGCATCCTTAGCTAAATGCTCGTATATTGGAATATACATTCCACCTGCAATACACAAAAAAATGGATGCTTTCAATAAACCAAACCTTTTGGTAAGTAGTACTCCAACAAAGCTTAATTGAAGAATTACATTTGACCACGCAAATGGCATATATGCAGGTGAACTCCAAATCATTAACTCATTTCCAGGGTAAACAAGACTATTAATAGTGCTTACTAGGTAATGATCAGTAGCAAGTTCCAATATGCCTGCAATGGTTCCAAAAATCGCTAATCTTAATATTAACGGGTTATCGTATTTCAACGCATAAAACCAATAGAATATATATAAGGTATAGGTAATTATACTGGCAGAAATTGGCCCTGACGCTAAAATCGAGCTACCAAAAGACCAGCTTAATAAAATCCCTGAACTTGATAAAATGACTATGGTGGTCTTTTTATCTAGACCTGGATTATCTTGTGTATTCATTTAAATGTTTTGTTTCTTCCTTTGCCAAGCAATTCTATTCTCACCAATGGTTAACAGAGTTCTACTGTCTTCCCATTCATTTTCTAAATTCCAATTCTTTCTCAATGACGGTGGTATGTAAAAATTAACCTCCTTCCCACCATTAAAGTGGTGTATAATACCTTGCATTAATAATTTATTGAATGATTTAGACACTCTTTGTATAAACAGGTGATGCTCTAATTGTCCTATCCCTTTTGATATGAATTTTGAGATAGCCATGGCAATTCTTCCTTGCTTTTCATCACTCTTAGAAACACCAATATACTCCGCCAAATCTTTACTTGATGCCTTCGAGAAATCATCCAAGAAAGTGGCCATCAAGTAGGATGGCAATTCATGGAAAGCATTACCTGGAATCGTATGATTAATAAAATCGATACAAGCTTGTGTTAGCGCTTTACCGGCTTCAGAGGGTATGGCTTGATGTTTTAGTATTCTGGATGCCAAAGAAAATCCCTCGTCATATGTTGATGGTAATAGCTCTTCCTTAATACCCATTAAATAACCTACAACCTTCCAGGAATGCATATAGGCATTCTTTTGTTCTACCGACAATTCTATTCCCAAATGCCCTAGTCCGTTAATTATTACCGGAGCAAATGACATGAGCGTTCCTACTAGATCTTCCTGATTTATTGGCTCTCCATTTTCATGAACATCCCATGGTGCTCCATTGTAGCCTTTGGTTTTCAAGAAGTAACGAATAGATGCATGAATAAGCCTTATTTTCTGAATAGTAATAATACCTTTCCCTTCTGATTTCAAGCCGCCCTCAGACATTACATTCACGATCATTTGGGCAGTTTCCATCAGTCTCCTCGCTAATGGGTGAACGTTGCCACTGTGTGTTAGCAGCCTGCCAGTATCATAAAGCACTAAAGCTCCTTTGCCACAGGTATAACACATTGGTAATGAGCTCACATTCAGCAACATGAATATCTCTGGTCCATAAAGACTAAATACTTCTTCTCCTTTTTCTATCAGTTTTTGATCTGCCCAATCCGGTAATTTGGCTGATTCATCGATGTAGTTGTAGAGTATATCCTGGAGTTGTTGATCAAACTTGTTAAAGCTTGATTTTGTGATACTTGATTCGCTCACCAGTGTTTTAAAAACTTCATTTACTTGCTTATCAAAACCTGATTCTATGATGCTTTTCACAGTATTATCTGCCAACGGGTCTGTCATTTGCCGAAGCTGATCAAGTCTTTCATCGGAAACATTGGAGATATTAAAAGGGCTGCTCATGTTAGGTTTAAAGAAAAGTGAATCGCTAAATATAGGAAAAGATTCTAACCAAGAAAGCGTGCAAAATATAACCTCCTGATAATGTGATAATTAAATTTTCACAACCATGTACAAGTTGAGAATATTGGAAAAGTAACTACTAAGTCCTGGTTGCCCCACGTTTTCCGAAGGTCTTGAGAAATGAGATTAACAGGATTATGCCCGTTCTCTTTTTGATAGTGTTTCACTGCAGACCAAGTGTTAAGATATCCCAAATAATGATTTACACTCCAGTTTATTATTAGTAGAAAGCGTTTATTTTCAATATGCTTAAATGGGAAATTGATAGTGCCGTATTCATTATCAATGTGCTTTCTTTCTTCATCCCAATAAGAACCAATAATATTAAAGTAAAAATGCTTTATAATCTCATCAACTTCAGCATTAACATAATTTAACCCATATCCGAAGGCAAAAAGAACACCATCAGGTTTCAAAACCCTTTTCACTTCTTTAAAGAATTGATCGAAGTTAAACCAATGTAATGCCTGCCCTACAGTAACAAGATCAAATTGATGATCGTTAAAATGGGTTTTTTCTGCCACTTGAATAG
>NZ_JAVJUY010000065.1:0-6538 GCF_040220315.1 Fulvivirga sp. | reverse complement strand
CAGGATATAGTCCGGCAAATAAACTTCCTGCAATCAGGATGAAAAGCACCATAACCCAGAATTCTACCTTTTTGAAAAGTTCAAGAGATATTTCAAAATGAGAAAATGTAGTAAAGGACAATACCAATAGAATTATGATCGAAGTCAAAATGGCAAGAAGGTTAGTCAATAAAGTTTCAGTTAGAAATTGTTTGATAATTTGTTTTCTGGTTGAACCAACAGCTTTTCTGATCCCTATTTCACCTGATCTGTCAAGCGAGTGGGAGGTGGACAGGTTGATATAGTTGATCCATGCGATCAGTAGAATAAAAATGGCCAACCCTGTGAGCGCATTAATAATATTCGCATCACCATTCGGTTCTATTTCACCGATTAGGTTAGAATGTAGGTGGATATCAGCAATCGGTTGAAGAACTAATTTTGAATAGGTGTTATTGTTTTGATCACCCATATATTTATCTGTAATTCCAGAAAAATTGGCTTCAAGCGTATCAGGGTTAGCTCTAGGGGTCAACAATAAATAGGTATAAAAGGCATCCCACCTCCAGTTGCTATGATCATAATTTTCGTCACCTGAAATCGTATCCCATCCCAGGAGAAAATCTATGTGAAAGTGTGAATTCTTTGGTAGATCTTTAAATACTCCTACAATCTCGTATGATTTCAAATTAGGATCAGATAATGACTTCCCTATAGCCGATTGATCACCAAAATATTTATTAGCGACAGATTCTGCTATGAGCATAGTATGTGGCTCTAGCATTTCCAGTTCTGTAGATCCTTCCAGAATATCCAAGCTAAAAACCTCCCGAAATTTTCCTTTGGCTTTATAGACATTGTCTTCCGCAAACCGAATGGTTTTTCCTTCCTTTGGCAGATAGCTCATGATTACATCATGCTGTTCACTTACCCTAAAGAGTGTTGTATACGCTAGCACTTCGGGCAACTCTTTTTTTAAGACCTCGCCTGTAGGTATAAATGCCTGAGCTTTTTTGTATTGTAGTTCGCCATTAATGTATCGATCGTGACGTACACGATAAATCCGATCGGCATTTTTGTGAAACCTATCGTAACTCAATTCGAAGCTTACATATTGTCCTATTAGCAAACAGGTAAGGAAGCCTAATGCCAAACCAAGGATGTTGATAGTAGAGAATAACTTGTTTCGAAAAAGTGATCGGATGGCTATTTTGAGGTTGTGCTGGAGCATGAGTTATTCACTTTTTAAAATCTTAGCAGGATTAACCACGGCTGCTTTTATTGTCTGAAAACTAACCGTCATGAGGGCAATAAAAAGAGCACCTATGCCAGATACAACAAATACCCACCAGCTTATTGTAATTCTATAATAGTAATCTTGAAGCCAATTCTCCATAAAGAAGTAAGACAACAGGAAAGCTAAAAAACATCCTATAGAAACTATAATTGCAAATTCTCCAGATAGAAAAGTCCAAATTTTTAATATGGATGATCCAAGCACTTTTCTAATGCCTATTTCTTTTAATCGTCGCTCAACCAAATACATGGAAAGGCCAAAGAGTCCCAGACTTGACATAAAAATGGCTAGTATTGAGAATACACCGGACAACTTGCCTAGCTGACTTTCGATTTGAAACTTTTCATCGAAATCATCTTCAACAAAGCTATATCCAAAGGGATAAGTAGGATTGTAAAGATCAAAGATGGACTTAATACTTGTCATAGCTTCTTGTATGTTAACCTCAGGACGAAGTCTAAAGGAGATGTAGTGGTCATCTCTTTTATTTCCGCTCATCATGATTGCCGCGGGCTCATCATTTTTGAATGGGTCAGAAATGAGAACATCTTTTACAATTCCAATGATGGTCACTAGTTTTGAGCCGATTTCCAATGTCTTCCCAATAGGATCTTGGTATCCAGTAACTTTAAGTGCTGCCTCCGTAAGAATGACTGAATTTTGGTCGTTGTATGTTTCCGAAAAAGGGCGTCCTTTAATTAACTCTAATTGCATAGTCTTTAAGTAATCGTATCCGACCAAAACCACTCCAAAAGCAACATCTTCCTCAGGATTCTTTCCTTCCCATGTTGTTGACCAAATATTTGTAAAATAGGTCATAGGGCCTGAACTTTTAGCCATTGATTGTACATAGCCACTATTAAGCATCTCTGTTTTTAGCAAGTTGAAGTTATCAACCAAGTCGGGGCTTGTGCCTAAGGTAATTAACCTTGAAGGGTTGTAGCCGAGTGGCCGGTTTCTTGCATGCTGTATCTGTTGGTACACCAAAATGGTACAAACGACAAGGAAAACCGAAAGTGTGAATTGACAAATTACCAATGTCCTTCGGAAGATATTTTTATGCCCTTGGTTAAATGAACCTTTCAGGACTTGGACAGGATTGAATGATGATAGGTAGAACGCTGGATAACTGCCGGCTGCAAGTCCGGTAATAGTTATTATCACCAGACCTGCTATCAAAATAATTTTATTGTCAAACTTCAACGCTACATTATCAAATCCAATGGAATGTAATAGGGGTAAGAAAAGTTGGATCAGGACAAGGGCTAGCACAAATGAGATACAACATGTCAACACAGATTCAGTAAGAAATTGAGAAATCAATTGCTTTTTTCTGGATCCGATGGCCTTACGTATCCCTACCTCCTTTGATCTTTTCTCAGATCTGGCGGTACTTAAATTCACAAAATTGAAACAAGCAATAAGAAGGATAAAAAGCCCAATAATGCTAAACAGGATTACATATCTGATTTTTCCACCAACATTTTTCCAGTTTTCATATTGATCATATAAATGCCATTTCTTAAGTGAGTGAATAAAGAATTGTCCATTGCTGGTCTTGTTTGAATCAATTAGTTTCAGTTTCTCTGAAAATGCCTGCATCGAGGTGTTTTCTTTAAGCTCGACTATATTGAATAGGAAATTACTACCCCAGTTATTTAAATTGTTTTTAAAGAAAGGGAAAGTTTGGATAAGGAATTCAAAAGGAGCCAGAAAATCAAAAGTGATTGTTGAATTATCAGGAACATCCGCCATTACTGCAGTGACCACTAAATCGTATTTGTTTTCCCTTTTAATAATCTTTCCAATTGGATCTTCTTTCCCGAAAAGGGTTTCTGCAAGTGACTTAGTAAGAATTATTGCATTCGGGTTTTCTAATGGATTCTTCATATTCCCATTGATTATTGGGAAATTGAACATCCTCAGGAAATCCCGATCAACATGTATTCCTTCTTTGATTAATCGATGATCCTTTGTCATCAAGCCCACACCAAAATTTGAACTCATTCTGCTGATGTGTTTTATTTCTGGGTAATTGGTCTTTAATTCCTCATACAGCGGAAGCGGAACACTCAGGTTGGTACTTTTTTCATTGTTAAAAAACACATGCTTTCGTATTGTACCAATGCGTTCTCCGTTTGGGTGGAAGCTATCATAGCTTAGTTCATGCTGAATCCACATTCCAATAATGATGATGCAAGCAAAACCAACCCCAAGCCCTGCAATATTAATTAAGGCAAATGTTTTATGTTGGAGTAGATTTCTCCAGGCAATTTTTAGGTAGTTTTTGAGCATGAGATCTATATTAAGTCTTGAAATTTTCATTCTCATAAACCATACCTAAAATATAAACAATTAATAATCAATTATTTATGGAATGTTCAACTGACTGTTTCGTCTAATTCGTTGACATGAATGTCAAGATTATTAACAGTTGAATTAGACTAGTGAATATATTTGCTATAATTCCTTAATAACTTTCGATATTCATGAAAGCGCTCCTGATAATCGATATGCAAAAGGGTTCCTTTACCTCATCAACACCAAGGTTTGATGCCTTCGGAGTTGTGAATCGAATAAATCAAATAGCTAAATTGTTTCGTGAGTTAAGATACCCTGTTATTTATATTCAGCACGATGGAACTGGAACCAGAGAGTTTGTAAAAAATGCTGAAGACTGGCAAAACTTGGATGAACTAGACGTAAATCCAAATGACATTCGGATTGACAAATATGCCAATGACGTTTTTTATAGATCTGAGCTTCAATTGAGACTAACAGCATTAGGGATTGATGAATTATTCATTACTGGTTGTGCGACAGATTTCTGTGTTGAAGCATCAGTCCAGTCAGCAATAGCTAAAGATTTTAGTGTTACAATTGTTGAAGATGGCCATACAACAGGGGATAGGCCACACCTTAAAGCAGAGAAGGTAATCGAACACTACAATTGGGTTTGGAGGAATATGATACCCACAAAGGGTAGAGTTAAGGTTGAATCAACTGAACAGATTTGTAACCTGAATCCAGGTCTATAATAGTCAAACCAGAGAGTCACACTCCAAACTGATCTAAATGGTGATTCAGGTGATATTTGATCAATGAGGTCCATTTTTCTCTGGGTATGTCACCAAAATATGTATTTGGGTGAAATTTGAATGAATTCTCCAATTGGCTGAATTTTATAATATATTCTTTCAAGATTATCTTATCACCTTCCAATGTCGTAGGTGGTGTGCCATGTCCTTCCACCTGCCCAAATCCTTTTGGGGTTGGTACGGGTTTTCCTGTTTTCACCAGAGAAAGAATTTTTTTTGGATCAACTTTTCCATACTCCAGCGACTTTTTAGTTCCCAACGCCATCCTGATTTGATCAGCGCAATGCGGAAGCACATGATGCACATTCATTTTTCCAAACTTTGCCTTGTTATTTAGGGTTAGTTTGTCGATTCGTTCAAAGAATGATTTCTGATCTTCTTCAGACATTGTTTTAAATCATGTTAATTTTTTTGGTACACAGAATAACCCCCGTAGACCAATTCATCTTGGTCATGGTAAAGTCCTCTCTTGATTTCAGGTATTCAACCAAGTTCTCCGCTTTTTCGGCATGACCATCCGGCCAGCTGGGTTGTGGGTTCATGTCATCGATCACATAAAAGCCACCCACTTTAAGGAGTTGCAGTGTCTCATCAAGCTCTGAGTATTTTCCGGGCCAGGCATCTGCAAATATTAAATCAAATGCCGGGCCGCTATATTTATTAATCCATGTACTCCCATCAGTACAGATTAATTGAATTCTTGGATCATAAGAGAAGAACTCCTTAGCAATTCCAATCAGTTCAGAATCGTTATCAATACTGATCAAATTCGAATGCTCATCAAGCCCTTCAATCATCCAGGCGAGTGAAAGCCCGATGCCTGTTCCCAGCTCCAGGACATTGCCTTTTAGTTTCGAGGCAATTAGGGACTTCAACAGTGTTCCGATATAGATATCAGACGGCATGGTAAATCCAATCTCTTTGCATTTGGCTTCTAATTGGGGATATACTTTAGGGATGTTGGGGATGGAGGAGTCGTTCATTGTTTTAGTTAAGTTAATACTCAAACGGCCGAACCAGCTCAAATTGTGGCGAGGAATCAAATAGTTGTTCTAAGATAGCTACATGTGAGTCACCATAGATAACCAAAATTCGGTCTCCTTCCTTCGGGTTTGTCTTGAGGATGTTATTAAAGATCCTGACGTTCCGGTCATACCATTTCAGGGAAAAGGAATCCGGACCATTGTGGTTACTGGTTTTCAATTCCACCAGGTAATGACCTAAATTTCTTTTAAGATTGGTGGGGTGGTTCATGATTTTAAGTTTTTCCATAACTGTATGATCAAAAAGCAATCTACTTTCTGCTTCGTACCATGAGCTGTATTTCTGCCACCATTTGCTCGATTCCAATGTATCCAGGTAATACTTCTCATCCCAGATATCATACAGACCTTCATGGCTGGAATGTTCTCTCAGCCAGCTGAAACTATCAACTGCAAAGACTTTTGCATGACTCTTTTGTGCTATTCTGAAACCAAGCTGCTGCTGTTCGGACATGCTCAAATCATGATCTCCTGAGACATATCTTTCGTATAGGCTATCAAGCTCCGGTTGCTTTTCAAAAGGTATTTCAATACAAATGATGGTGGGATTGAATGCCGAAAACTTCTCAACAACCTCCATGATTTCAGCTTGTCTTTCAGAGTTGCTCAGATCAATCATGTTTGCTGAATCTACTTTATATGAGTCAGCATTCGGATAATTAAAATGCCAGGTACCAAGTAACATAACCTGTACAGGTGTGTAATTATTTAACAGGAAGTCGTCAGCTAGGGGAATTTGTTCAAAGACTATCCTATTGTAATCACAAGCAATAAAGTGGTAATTAGGACTATTTTTATAAATAATTTCATGTTTTGGTGATGGCACATTTTATGCTATATCCTCCGTAATTACGATATACCAAACCATTAATTTAGAAATTATTGATTAAACAGATACCATGAAACGCTCGTCTCCCCACTCCAACTTCAGTAGAATATTGTTTTTCTTTTTCTTCCCTTTTGTTTCCTTCTCTCAACCATTAGATTTATCAGATTCCATTCAACAGCATGCAAATAAAGTTTTCACAATAATGAAGACTCATTCTGTGTATAGAAACACTTTGGATTGGGAAGCAATGAAGCCGGTGTTTTATCACAAGGTTAGAGAAGCAAGGACTATT
>NZ_JAVJUY010000064.1:0-2394 GCF_040220315.1 Fulvivirga sp. | reverse complement strand
CGGAAGTTACTTCCGCGGTCTGGTATTCAAATCGTTAATCTTATTTTGATTCTTCTCCAAATATTCAATCCAGTTAGTATAAATCTCCTTTTTAGATGCCCCTAATGACTTACTATAATCACCAGTTTTAACAAGATCAATTATTTCTTTCCTTCCATAGTTGTTAAGCAAATACTCCATGTAGTAATAGCTGTACACATACCCATTCGATTTAACGAAAATATTTGTCTCATTTGAACTCATATCATCAAATGATGGTGGATCGCCAGTGATCTCCTGTTTTTGGTTTGAAAAGTAAGCAGCAAAACCTTCATTTAACCATATGTTGATGTGTGGGTTCAATCTCCACAAATAGGTATGAACATATTCATGTGAAAGAACGCCAAGAAGAGTTTCATAATTGTAGATGCTGCCAGGGCTTTCAGGAGAAGCAACGACGGCTAAATCCTTAATTGCCACACCAACTACCCAATCATCCAGTTTGATGGATTTTACTAGACCAAATGATCTTCTTTGAAAGTCATTAACATTTCGACAGACAATGATTTTAGTTTTTATTGAATCATCAATATCAAATACCTGATTGATGTTTACATACGTTTCTTCAAGTAATTTTTCAATATCTGTAAGTGTGCTTTCCTTTAGTGATTCATAAAAGATTGAGAAATTTGGAGTATCATATCGAGTCATCCCCTCTGTATTTAGGTCATGCTTATTGCCACTAAAATAGAGGTACAATGAGAAGCTGATAAGAAGAACTCCCATTAATAACCATTTCCATTTAATGCTCATTTTGGTATTTTAATAATAGATAAAATTTCTCAATGTCGGTGTTGACACCATATTGATACCGACTTAAGTCCAAATTTCCTCCCTGCAATCAGCCTTCAGGATTTTTTATTCTCTTTTCCAATTCCACGATGAGCTTCTTTGTAAGGAACTCATCGAAGGGCCTTATGTCGGGTCTTTTTTCCTGCTCAATGATACTTTCGAGATAGACATTTTTTTCATCTGCCTGGATAATGATCAGTGGAAAACCATGTTTCAAAAGAAGCAGGTTATGGATAAGCCTGACCATGCGCCCATTACCGTCCCCAAATGGATGGATTTCATTGGCAAATTCATAGTGAAAATTATTAACTGTTGGAATTACATCATCCGGATTTTCTAATCTTTGATTTGTTTCATCACATAATTTATCTAATGCCAGGGGAACTTTCGTCCAGACCATGTATTCCTTGTATTCGCCCTTTTTTCTTATTCCAAAATTATTTTCCTGTTTAAATTTTCCCGGTCCTCCTAAATACACGTCAATTCTATCCCATTGAATCTTATCTTTCATCAATTCGGCATGCAGGTCTTTAATCATTTGAGTAGAAAGTGTTAGGTCGTCATAACTTTCAAATATTTTCTTTAGGAGACTTTTATGATTTCGTAGGTCAGTAATGTCCTTGATATCGCTGTTTTTCCGGATGATTCCTTTTTTCAAAAAATCGATAGTATCTCCGTATTCAAGTTTCAGACCCTCGAGCTTATTGTTATGAAAAGTAAAGTCATTTAGGATGCTTTCTTTTTCTTCAGCAGTCCAGGCCTTTGGCGATCTGAATTGGTACTGTTTTTTTAGCTCATTAGCCTTTAATAGAAGCGGGTTCATATGAGCTGAATGTCATAGCTTAACCCTTCTGTTTTTATTTTAGCTATCCAGTCATTGTAGTCTCCGGGGTAAAAGGCTATTGATCCATTTATTTTGATGACTGTCTTCCCAAACATAAAGCGCTCGATTTCTTCATGCAGAGCTTCAGGAATTGAATCCAGGGTAACCGGATGGGTTTGTTCTTTGAGCAGATCAAAGAATTGATTTTTGTTCACTGAGCGCATGCTATCAACTATTAATCAGCACTAAAAGTAACGGAAAGGATTGAAATTAGTTGAATAAAGACTTAATGTAGGTAATTGTCATCGAATTGCAGTGCTTATGATTACCGGTATTCAAGGGCCAGGGATTATGTTGGGCAAAAGGGATTGATTGATGTGGATTTGATGGAATAGCGCCGCACGGAAGAAACTTCCGCGCTAGTTTATGTTTTAAGTACTTTGATTCAGAACTGATTGATGATGACCTAAAATATTCCTATCAATTGAAGGAGGGCGTTTCAAATGAACGATTAGGAATGTTTATCGTCAAGAAAGAAGGAATATTTGACCTATTAAAGTCAATTAAAACTCAATGATCATCCTCTCCTGGCTCGGAAGTAACTTCCGCGCTAGGTATCTGATCTTTCTTTTTTAGCACTCGGGAGTTTCATTCGCGTGATCTAACTCTTCACGATCTCAAAAAACTCCGACTCGATCTCCCAGTCTTTTGCCAGGATGAGCATGGCGGTCGTTTCTGAT
>NZ_JAVJUY010000063.1:0-14076 GCF_040220315.1 Fulvivirga sp. | reverse complement strand
ACGATATTGGAACCTTTCGATATAAACATCACTTGTCAAAGAAACTATATCATTAGAATTATTGAAACGAACATTTCCAAAGCGACTCGTATCTGCTGTAACTAATATTATTGGTTGATCTGTTAATTTTATAAAATCATTATTTCCGTTGGCAGTCGCATCTGGAGTAGCATTTGCTCGGTCGTAAACTCCAAGAACATCGTAATTCACCAATGAATCTGAAAAGATTCTTATGCTATATAGACCATTATCCAAAGTTCCACTCAAAACTTTAAAAGCTCTTCCATCAACATTAATGAGGTTATTATTGGAACCATTTACATTACTTTTGCCCGAAGCAAGAGAAACAGTTTTATCTGTAGGCTTGTCAATTATCAAATTCCAGAAAGTTTGCTCATCGCCACTGCCTCCAGTTCTATTTAAAAAAGTAAGCGTAGCATCGTCAACACCGTTAATAGTTGTAGTGTTTGGCTTCCCTACATCATACACATAGTCTGCTCCATTTTCAATGGTAAAGTCACTACCAATTTCAACGTCATAGCCATTATGGTCGAAATCTATACCACTTTCAATTGTAAGGTCATTTAAAACCCTAAGATTGACATTAAGTATATTCGTTGCGTTTCCACCAGTTCCAGAAGTTCCAACATCCAAATCGATTTCATCTCCTGTACCTGAAGTGTATCTCATAATAACATTCCAGAAAGGAGCTCTGCTGGTTAATTTAAAGTCGTTATTGTTATTAACTTCCATAATTACAGTACCACCTGTAACACTCTGATTGGAAACGTCACTGGCAATAAAAATTCCTCCTGTATTTGCTCCAGATGCAGCCCCTGCTACTGTTAAGGTACCGCCTGACATATTAAATGTATTACCAGGATATGTTAAGCTAAATGCATAATAGCTAGTATTAATAGAACCTCCCGTGATATTAACTTCACCACCTGACTGTGTAAAACCACCAATGTTAGTTGGTCCATTAACTGATGTCCTTATTTGCCTCGTAGTCAATATGCCATCTGAAACAACAATATTGCCATTAGCACGAGTTGTAATACCACTATTTATGGGTGCGTCAAGTGTACCTCCAGATAATTGAATCGTACCATAAGGCACTATAGCTGTACCTGACGGTTTAGCTGCAGAACCACCATTAACCCATAGCCTTGCTGCTTCTGATATATTGTAATTTCCTGTGTTATTTAATACGGGTACGTCTACATTGCTATTTAATCTAACGGTACCACGTAAAAGTCCGAGTGCATTTTCATTAGTTGTAAGCTGTGCTACAGAACCATGCCCATAGTCTGCAGGTCCGAATAAGTTGAAATTCGCTGCTGATGAAGAACTAATATCAAGTATATACGTCTGATCTTCACCTTTATCTATTTCAATTCTGTAAAAATTGGTTACCCCAAAACAATCAATGGATTGATCTTTACTATCACTAATAAAGTTGGTGTCTACAATCCCATCAGTAGCTTCTGCACCATAATTGGTGGCTACCCTATTCGTAAACTCTGCCCTTCCCTGATTAATAAAATCACCATAAAAGTTGAATTCATGACGTGCATTTCCAGTTCCTACATTAATCTCAGCTGAAGCACCCACACTTACATCGCCATAGGCATTAATTATTCTTGCATTGGTACTATTATCATTGATTTGTAGAATACCTCTGGTTAGCGTTAAATCCCCATTGATAGTGTAATCCGAAAGAAGTGTTGCCACATTAGATGCTGCATCTAAATTGAGTATGACATTGTTGTATTGCCTATCTTGATTCAAAGAAAGGCCCGCACCTCTAATTTCTACTGTACCTCCTACTATTGAATCAGCAAACAAAGCAGATCCGCCTGTAGGAAAGTTATCTACCCCTCCATTGCCCGAAATTCTTATGGTTCCAGAACCTCTAATATTAAAAAAATCATGACCTGTTGTTGTACCAATAATTAGGCTTCCTGCAACTTCAAGGTTAAGGCCATCATTATCATCTGAATCCATTGTAACATTATCACCGGTAAGAATGGTTATATTATCTGATGAGGTAGGAACTAGACCTGTTACAGGCACTCTTAATAACCCTGAGGGGTCTGTGGTCCATGTTAAAGGATTATTCCAATCACCAGAAGTGAAAGAATATACATTAGCAGGTATTAGCTGAGTCCCTCTTCCAATTGTGTAATAGCCTGACGGTAAACTAATATTGCTAGCATCAACTACAAGTTGATCTGTATTTTCTATAGTATAACCATTTACTGATACTCTGGTAAAGTTGGAACCAAGATCTGGTCTGTATAACAAAACATAATCTGTAGCACTACCAACAGGAGCTAAACCTGCTGTGCCGAAGTCGAAGCGAAATTCTAAACTAGTACTGGAAGAAGCCTGGAGATACCAACTTCTAGCCCAACGGTCGGTAATTTCAACCTCACCGAGGTTAGATGTATTGTTCTGTGCATGTGCAGTATTGTCATGAGCGATAAAAACAAACTCATTCGCACTATTTAAACTACCGTTTAATTCCTCAATCTGCAATGCATCAGAAAAACCAGATTGTGCGCTTTTAGTTGTTCCATCAACTGTTCCAATTCCTACCAAATCATTATCATAAGCAGCATCACCAGATGAAAAATAATCATTGGCGCCTATAGCAATTGCGTATTTTTGACTTAAATAATTTTCAACAATCACTCTTTCAGCAGCATTTAATGCATCTTGGTAAACAATCACTTCAGCAATATCACCATCAAAACTTCTATTATCGCCTAAATTAAAGTTACCAATGTACATTGGTGATGCTTCGTTGGGCAATGTAGTTGTTACATTAGAACTACTGTTATTCGTTGAATTGACAAAAAGGTTATATTTATTGCCGGCCAACGACTGGTCATATACGCTTGAGAAAATATTTGGTGTATTACCTAACGTTATATTCGCTGCGCCTCCATTACTGATATCTGAAGTTAAATTACCACCGTTTCTATAAATTCTATACGCCTGATTTGAACCTGCACTTGTCCTTTTATTTAAAATACCATAAACTCCATTAGAATTAGGATTGAGTACTATAAAGAATGACATCCCTGGGGATCCATCTAAAAGATTGTTATCAGGTATAGCCAAATGAAAGTTTGTTGATCCACTAGGACCAAAATTCATCGAAGGTAGATTATTTAAGCTGGCATTGCTTGCCGTATATGTAGGCCGTAAGCCTGGTGTGGCTTGCGATGCGTTTAATCCATTTCCAGATTGATCAGCCCATGCAGACACTGTACCGGACTGTGTAACACCCATGTCAGACCTTAACCATAGAACGTTTCTTGGTCCTGAAGAGCCATCTCCCGTACCTACACCTGCAGGTCCAGTTTGTGAATACGAACTAGAAAAAAATAAAATGAGGAGTGTGGACAGTAAAAAATTTTTCATAATCATTTTAATGCGTTAGCCAACTATGTTATATAATAATTATACCAATTATATAAACCGCTAAAATAGCTGTATGCCAGCAGTTTACCAAGATTTTAATTTTTATTTCATACCAATATGATACTATTTATCCCAAATTTGGAATAAAAGTAACAGGTTTACCTATTAGCGATTCTATGTCTACCTATTTTATTGTTATTTTCGAGCTTGATAACCCTCAATAATAAGGTTCATGGCTTTAAATTATATATGGTTTGCTTTTTTCATCATCGCCTTTCTTACAGCACTGGCAAAGGTCATTTTCTTTGGCGATACGCAAGTATTTACTGAGATAGTTAATTCCACTTTTGAGATGTCTAAAACCTCTATAAATATCTCAATTAATTTATTGGGTGGTATGTGTTTGTGGTTAGGTATTTTAAATATTGGTGAAAGAGCAGGCTTAGTAAAATATTTATCAAAGTTAATCGGCCCTTTTTTTAGTAGGCTTTTTCCCGAAATACCGAAAAATCATCCAGCACAGGGATCAATAATATTGAACTTCTCTGCAAATATGCTCGGATTAGATAATGCGGCCACACCTATAGGCTTAAAAGCCATGAATGAACTGCAAGAATTAAATCCTGATAAAGACAAAGCTTCCAACGCCCAAATAATGTTTTTGGTATTAAATACTTCAGGACTTTCTATAATTCCTTTAACAATATTAATTGATAGATCAGCATATTCAGCAGCAAATCCTACGGACGTATTTTTACCTATCTTACTTGCAACTTCATGCTCCACAATAGTAGGCTTAGTAACTGTTTCGATAATTCAAAAAATTAAGTTATGGGACAAAGTTATTATTGGCTATTTAGCTGGACTAATAACAGTAGTCGGCAGTTTAGTTTGGTACTTAAATACTCTCGGACAGCAAGAAATGAATGCTGTTTCTTCATTGATAAGTAATTTTATAATTTTTGGTGTTATTATATTATTTTTAACATTAGGTTTTGTTAAAAAAATAAACATTTTCGATTCCTTTATTGAAGGCGCAAAAGAAGGCTTTGGAATTACCTTAAAAATCATACCTTATCTTATTGCCTTTTTAGTTGGTATTGGAGTTTTTAGAGCATCTGGGGCATTTGACATGTTAGTTTCAGGACTAAAATTTTTGATTTCATTCTCTGGAATGAATACAGATTTCGTTGAGGCTTTACCTGTTGCAATAATGAAACCACTTAGCGGAGGAACTGCTAGAAGCATGATGTTTGAAGTAATAGATACACATGGTGTAGATTCTTTTGTCGGAAAGCTTGCAAGTGTTTTAAGGGGAGCGACAGAAACAACATTTTATATCGTGGCCGTTTACTTTGGATCTGTAAATATCAAAAATATAAGATATGCTATAACTGCTGGCTTAATTGCCGATCTTGCAGGTATCATTGCTGCAATTCTTTTTGGTTATATGTTTTTCCATTAAAGTGCAAATGACTATATTTCATTTTAGATAAATTGTGACATCATGACGGTAGAAAAAAAAGATATTCAAAAGACCATTTACGACAACGCAAAAAGCCATTTCTTAGGAAATTTTCCAGATTCTTTGCCCATTGAACAAGCCTATGTACATATTGGAATGTACCTGGGTTGGGTGATCGATAACGACTTGTACTCCGAATATTTTGAGGAAGAGGCTGATATGCAAATTTTTAGGTTCAAGCGCAGGGAAATTTCTTGCACTATACTTAGTGAGATTTGGGATGGCTACCTTGGCTTTGAACTCTTTAATAAAAATGGCAATATGTTTACTTATTATTATTACGGTGGAGGTCTTTACCGAAATGATTATGATGAAGTGTTAGTGAAAAAGCTCCCATCAATTTATCACGTGAAGGATTCATGGGAAAATTATAACGAAATTCAGAGCAGAATTACTGTAAGATATAACGACTGGAAAAAACTGGTTGGAAAATAAACAATTAATTAAGACTGCTATAGTTGGCCCGAGATTTCGGGCTTTTTTTTTGAAAGGCTGATAAATAAAGAGAATAAAATTAAAAGAGATGACTTTATAAAGCGTTTCAGTATGGATGATTCATGAATCATCCATACTGATCGTGCTTACTGAAGCTTATTTATCATCATGAATGTTATTACTTTACCTCTCCTTTTTTGGTAAGCACCAACCGGTCTGCTATTTCTTTCCCTCCATAGTAATTTGCTTTGTCATAATTAATAATCAGATCGTCTGTATTAGGATTGATAAGTAAATCCAGTGGGGCTGTTTCAAGAGTTACGTTTTTTACCCATGCTAAACCATCAGATGTGTAAATTTTAGCTACTGTAGCAGCATACTCTTCCTGCTCGGGTAATTGTGCGGAAAACAAAATGTAATAGTAATGCCCTGCACCTTCAGCGGTGTAAATTGCCTTAGTAACATCAAGGTTTTGCTTGCTGAAGTGATCATTATCTACTTTAAATACTGCTTTTAGTTTTTGTGTTTTAGCATGATCTACCAACGCAAAATAGCCTTCTGCTGCTGTTTTTCCAGAAAAATAGAAACCAGCCGTAAACTTTTCATCAACTACCATTGGCACATATTTAGATAATCCCCTATTCACTTCCTTAAACAGTGGAATAGAATCATTCTTACCTATTAGCCATCGTGCTCGCTCTCCAAGATTATCAATTTCATCTTGTACCAATTTCTTGGCTCTTATTACGTTATCCAGTTGTTCTTTAATATACGATCCCAATGCATTAACATCATTGTATGTCTTCTCAATGTAGCTGGTATAATTCATCTGGTCTTCATTTATATCGCGACTGATCAACAAGTTTACCAGGCTATCCATTTCCTTTACATAACCGAATTTTGTTTGAGCTACATCTAATTGATAATCGATATTGCTGCTATCTCTATAATAAAGATGATCCATTTTAAAAGATTCATTTTTTATATCTGCCACTTTATACTTGAAAATATACTCTGGTAGTGGATCTGTGTCATACTCACGTATTTTTGCTAAAATTCCAACTAAAGGCTTCACATGCTCTGCCATTGACATAGAATCTTGCATCATCCGTTCCTTTAAATCATTTAAATGTTGGTCATACTCTATCAGCTCGGCCCTCATAGGAACCACTACTTCTTTATACCCCTTTTGCACAGATTCTGCCCATTTCGGGTAATCCCAAAAGAGTACATTATCATCAGTAAGCATTAAAGGCGATTCCCCATCTTTTTGATAATCAATAAGATCGGTAACATGTAGAGCGGGTCGGTAACCAGGCTTATCTACTTTTTTAATGGTTGCTTCAAAAGACTCAAAATTTTGAAGCGACAATTTAGCCGAATTACTGACCTGATCCACCCTAGCCAATAAGTCTTCATCTGCTCGTAAAAACAATATTTTTTCAGTAGGAAAATCGTCCTTTATTTTTTTGAAACCTGACTGAGCTTTCTCATAATTCTCTTTGGTTTTAGTATAATAGATTTGAAGTTCTTGTACTCGGGCCTTACGCTCGTTTAAAGCATTAACCCTATTTTCAATATCGAAGTGAACATCGGCTAACTTAATACCAAACTTGCCGGTACGAATGTCCCTTCTTTGATAAGCCTGATAGAACTCGTCATTTTTCTTTACCTCTTTCTCGTCAATAAATTGTTTGGCCTTGGCATAAAAAGTAAGTGCCGAATCTGCATAAGCTATATACTCATCGGTGTCTAACAGAATATCTGTTTCATCGGCCTTTTTATTGTAAATAAAAGCCATTTGAAGATTAGGATTACCTTCATCAGCATTTTTTGGATCACTCAGATACTGTTTAAGCAATGGCTCTCCATCTTTGTAGTTTTCAGTATCTAAGAGAAAGAATAGATCCTTATACTTAATCTTTTGCGCGTACCCTGAAATTGCGCTAAAAACCAGTACAGTTGATAGTAAGACGAATCTCATAGTTGATTTTTACTTAATTTGATGGAGCCAAGGTAAAAAAAATAACAGAATTATCCATTAAACATTCCTTTGAGCTGACTTAGCTTATGCTGTAAATCACCTTCGCTAGCATTTTTTGTATTCGATTGGTTTCTTTTATTTGATGGCCTTTTTTCAGGTTTCTTTCCAAAAGGATCGTTCTTCATTGAAAGGCTTATGCGCTTTCTGGGAATATCTACTTCCAACACTGTTACATTTACCTTTTGCTGAACAGCAACTATTTCAGCTGGGTTGCTCACGAATTTATCTGCCAGATGACTTACATGAACCAACCCATCCTGATGCACTCCAATATCCACAAATGCCCCGAAATTGGTTACATTGGTTACAATACCTGGCAAAGTCATGCCCATCTTCAGGTCTTCCATATGGTTAACACCTTCCTGAAAGCTAAACACTTCAAATTTATCGCGTGGGTCACGGCCAGGTTTGGCCAGTTCTTCCATTATATCATTTAATGTTGGTAAACCAACATCCTCTGAAATATATTTCTGTAAATCAATCTTCTTTCTTAATTCAGCATCTTTCATAAGGTCAGACACTGTACAATTTAAGTCTTTGGCCATCTGTGCAACCAAGCCATATCGTTCTGGGTGCACAGCACTTTCATCTAACGGGTTCTTAGCACCTCTTATTCTCAAAAAGCCTGCCGACTGCTCAAATGCCTTATCACCAAGTCGGGGCACTTTTGTTAATGATTTCCTATCTACAAATGGGCCGTTTTCGTTTCTGAAATCAACAATGCCCTTGGCTAATTGCGGCCCGAGACCCGACACATAAGAAAGCAATTCCTTACTTGCTGTATTTAGCTCAACACCTACTGAGTTTACACAACTTACCACAATATCATCCAACCCCTTTTTTAAGGATGTCTGGTCGACATCGTGTTGATACTGCCCTACACCAATGGATTTAGCATCAATTTTTACTAATTCAGCCAATGGATCCATTAATCTTCGGCCAATAGATACGGCACCTCTAACGGTCACATCCTGATCGGGGAATTCTTCACGCGCTACATCAGAGGCAGAATAAATGGATGCCCCACTCTCGTTGACCATTAGTATTAAGATTGATGAAGGTAAGCCTAGATCTTTAACAAATTTCTCCGTTTCCCTACTGGCAGTGCCGTTTCCTATAGCAATAGCTTCAATGTTATGTTGTTCGCATAATTGCTTAATGATTGCGCCTGATTCAGTAATTCTTTTTTGAGGCTCGTTGGGGTAAATAGCATCATTATGAACCAGCTTACCTTGCTTGTCTAAAACAACTAATTTACAGCCCGTTCTAAACCCAGGGTCTAATGCCAACACATTTTTCTGGCCTAATGGTGAAGCTAGTAACAATTCGCGAAGATTATCAGCAAATACCTTTATAGCCTCTTCATCCGCTGATTGCTTGGTGGCTACACGCATTTCAGTCTCCATAGAAGGCTTCAATAATCGAGAGTAGCAATCTTTAATAGCTTCTTCCACCTGCTTTGAAGCTTCTCCTGAACCTTTTATGATTAGCTTTTCCATTTTAGAAACAGCCAAATCTGCATCTGGAGTAATGTCTAAAGAAAGGATCATCTCTTTCTCACCACGTCTCATGGCCAACAATCTGTGGGATGGCACTTTCGCTATTGATTCTGTCCAATCGAAGTAGTCTTTATACTTCTGCCCTTCCTCTTCTTTACCTTTGATTACTTTAGAAATAATTACAGCCTCTTTCTCAAACAACAGACGCATAGTTTTACGTACCTCCTTATCTTCATTCACCCACTCGGCAATAATGTCTCGTGCTCCCTGCAGAGCTTCCTCAGTGCTGGCTACCCCTAGTTCATCATTAATATATTCAAGTGCTTTGGTTTCGACATCCATAGCATTTTGCTCAAAAATTAGTTTCGCTAGGGGCTCTAGACCCTTTTCCTTTGCAACACTCGCGCGTGTTTTTCTCTTTGGTTTATATGGAAGGTAAATATCTTCCAGTTCAGAGAGCGTTTCGGCCTTATTAATTAGTGTTTCTAATTCCGGTGTTAATTTTTCCTGTTTTTCAATAGATTTTAATATTGCTTCACGCCTTTTGTCTAACTCCCGAAGTTGATCAACCCTATCCCTAATGGATGCTATCTGCACTTCATCTAAACTGCCAGTAACTTCTTTCCGGTACCTGGAAATAAATGGGACAGTAGCACCCTCATCCAACAAATCAACTACAGATTTTACTTGTTTGGAGCTAATTGAAAGCTCATCTGCTACTTTAGAAATAGTATTAATCATCGTTCAAAATTATTCTTATTAAGAAGGCAAATGTATCAAAAAATGGGTGCTGATCAACGTTTGATTTTGTTGAATAAATTTTATTGGAAAAGACATTTTGTCAATGAGTAGACATACATGCTATTCTTAAATTGAATTACTTTGGCATGTTTAATGTTTACCTGATTGTGAAAGAGAAAATTATTAAAGAGATGAAAAGCTGGGGCGTCATATTAGTCATATTTCTAGGACTATACTTAACTGGATTGCATACGGAAGTGGCAGCATTAGCGCAAAGAGCAATATTAACAACAGGACTTATTTCTGCCGACACTGAAACCGATTCAGATACGGAACAAAAGGTAGATTATAACTTTAAGCTTAAAAATCTGAATGGTGAAACTGTTAGTTTGGATGACTACAAAGGCAAAGTGATTTTTCTTAACATATGGGCTACATGGTGTGCCCCTTGCATTGCAGAAATGCCAAACATCCAAAGTCTGTATGATAAGATAGATAAAGATAAGATCGCTTTTGTCATGCTTTCGATGGACAATTCAGAAGCCAAGGCTAAAAAATTTATTGATAAGAAAGGCTTCACTTTCCCAACATTTATGGCGGCCAGCGATGTTCCTGATCTGTTTAGAGTGCCTTCTATCCCCACTACTTTTGTGATTTCTAAAGATGGCAAAGTAGCCTCAAAGAATATTGGCATGGCCAATTATGATAAAAAGAAGTTTAGAGAGTTTTTGGAGGAGTTAGCTGAAAAATAAATTCCAATAATGTCAAGTCGTAACGTAGTTGAGACATCTTAGCCATGTAGATGGATGCCAATTGACTTGCAAAATGGCTAAGACTTCTCCGTTAACACTGCGAAATGTCGGCTATATTAAGGATTAAAAAACTATTTAAATCTTCACTTGAATAACTCTTCTTTTAAGTCATGTCGCAACATAGTGGAGACATCTTTACCATGAAGAAGGAAGCCAATTGACTTGCAAGATGGCTAAGATTTCTCCGTTAGCACTGCGAAATGACAGCTTCTCGTTAATGAAACTTCTCTCTCAATTCCTGAGCTACTGTTTTGAGCCCGGTAGTAGCTTTATCTCTAATAAACGTAATGTTAGGATTGTGGCGAATCATGGGTGTGCTAGGGTCTACCACATACACAGGCACATCATGCCTTACGAAATCTATTAAACTAGCTGCGGGGTAAACCGCCATAGAAGTGCCCACTACAATAAAAATATCTGCCTTTTCTGTAATTCTGGCAGCTACCTCAATCATAGGTACCATTTCCCCGAACCAAACGATGTTTGGTCGCAGTTGAGAACCTTTATCGCACAAATCTCCCCATTGAATGTCTTTGCCTTCCAAAGGATAAATGAGTGACTCGTCCACACTGCTTCTTGCCTCGCTTAGCTTTCCATGAAGATGCACTACCTTGGAGGAACCCGCCCGTTCGTGCAATTCATCTACATTTTGTGTGATGACCGTTACCTCGAAATCTTCTTCTAACTGAGCCAAAACAGTGTGACCTAGGTTAGGCATAGCTTCTAAAGCTGCTCTTCTGCGCTGATTGTAAAACTCCAAAACCAGTTTCGGATTGGCAGCCCAACCTTCAGGTGAGGCTACCTGCATTACATCATGCCCTTCCCATAAACCCCCGGCATCTCTGAAAGTCTTAAGACCACTTTCAGCACTAATACCTGCACCGGAAAGAACTACTAAGTTGAGCATGTTTAAGGAAAGAGTTTATAAATATCGTTTCGTTTTAAAAAACGAACAAGTTTAACTTCTTCTTGATCATAAAACAAACCTAGCTTATAATCACCTAACTTAATTCTGTATGCCGTTGGATGACCCTTTAACTTTTTTAGATTAGCAATTTCCTCCAATGATTCTGCGCTTTCGAGCTTCTCAATAATGGTATTCAAGCGTTGTTTAAGTTTAGCATCTTTTATCTTTTTGATGTCATTCAAGAAAGATTTTAAGAATATTACCCGCATTAATCTTCTAAGGATTTCATGATTTCATCTCTGCTAACGGTATCATCTGTGTCAGCTTGCTGCATCAATAATAATAGGCCTAAATCTTCTTTTTCTTCTGTTGACATTGCATTAAGCCGTTCCTTTTCCTTGTACTCGATAAAGAATGAAACAGCTTTTTCCATTAACGACTTTACGCTCATATCCTCTAGCGCAGCAATTACTTTTAACTTGGTTAAAAGTGAGTCATCGATATCGATATTCTTTCTCATATATTACAAATATACATTATATACATAATGAATACAATGCATTAAACCAGATGAGCAAGTACCCAAAAGTCAGGATTAACCCTAGCTAACGACATCAAAGAACTTTCTAAATAATTAAGAACAATTTTAGACCCATTTGAATTACATCAACAACTCAAGTATTTTTAAGGTTTATAACTGACAATGGCCTTTCCTTTAGTAAGAATCCTACTACTCTTTTTAGCTGTACATCTGTATAGTTATTCGTTTGCACAAAACCTAACTAAACTTAGCAACAAGGCAGTTGAAGCATATAAGTATGGAAGATTTGAAGAAGCCATAGAGCAATGTGATAAAGCTCTGAATAAGCTTAGCAGCAATAATGGAGAACAAGCCGAGCTGTTAATCAGCTTTCTTACGACCAGGGCCATGGCGCAATCGGCATTGGGCCTGCATGAAGATGCATTAGAAAATTTGAGGTCTGCTAACAAATGGAGTCATAAAGTATATCAACTACCACACTATTCTCACATTGAACAATACAATGAACTCGCCAAGCTTTTTATTACCCTTGCCAAGTATGACAGTGCCGATTACTATTTGCAATTAGCCATGAGCGGATTTCAAACTATCAAAAACCAAAACGAACCGCACTACCAACAATGGATTCACCATCTCAACAATTTGCTTTTTCAAACGAACGGTTTGCAAGCCACTGTACTATCAGATAAAGGCAAAACTGAGGAAGCTATTAATACCTTAAAAATTACGCTGCCCTGGTATATGCACTCCTACCCGGATACCTATTCTTCTATGAGCAACTATCAACTAACCATTAATAACCTCTCCACTTATTACAATGAAATTGGTGAGTTGGATAGCGCACGCAAGTATGCCTTGCATTACTATGAACTCACCGCAAATTCAAAGAATGCATTAGATAAAATTCATGCCATCCAAAATCTCGGTAGCATTGAACGAAACGCTGGAAACCTGAATAATGCCAGTAATTATTGGGCAGATGCATTATCCCTCATCGAAAAATCTAATATGGAGAACAACTACATCCATATGGTTATTCTAAATAACCTCGGTGAGTTATACATAGAAATGGAAGACTATGATCAAGCGATTGATAGTTTTAATAAATCACTTCTCATTCAGCAGAGCCGACAGGCGGTTAATCCCCCACTTTACCAGACTACGATTTCTAACCTAGCGGTGGCGCAGCATTGGTCTGGCAAATATGCCCGGGCAGACTCCACTTTTAGCATTCTTATTGATAACCTCCTAGAAGAGATAAGGCACAATTTTACCTATCTCAGTGATGAAGAAAAACTATCTTTTTATAAGCGACAATTAGACTTCATCGATAATTACAAATCATTTGCTTTTGAGGCGGGTAATTTCCTCCCGATACAGGAAAGTGAAGAACCCTATGTAAATCCTGATATTACCGGCCGACTTTATGATTTACAGATAAGTACCAAGGCTATCATTCTTAACTCGAGTAAAAGAATGAGGCAGGCCATACTGAATAGTAATGATACCGAACTAGTGGCCAGCTATGAGCATTGGGAACGGTCAAAAAATGAACTTGCACGGTTGCTCAATGAAGAAAATAATGATCCTATCGAAATAGGAAACCTTAAATTTAAGATAGAACAATATGAGCAATGGCTCACTAATCGATCGAGAAGTTTTAGAAGTGGTTTTGTAGTGGAAGATGTTTCATGGCAAAACATACAACAGCAATTAAAGCCAAATGAAGCAGCCGTTGAAATGATTAACTTTTTTGATGGACTGATATATGGTGCGCTCATTCTAACTGCAGAAACGAAAGATCGTCCGGTGATGTCCCTTGTTATGAGCACCAAATCTAAACACCTTGACAAGCAATATTTTCAACAATATCGGAATGCTATCACCTATCAAATGCAGGATACTATTTCGTATAAAACCTATTGGCAGCCTATCATAGATTCCATTCAGCAGCATATGACGCAAAACCAGATGCCCGAACGGATTTATTTTTCAAATGATGGAATTTATAATCAAATCAATCTTAACACGCTTTATAATACCACCGAAAAACATTATGTGCTTGATGAAACAGACGTCATAATCCTGACCAATACTAAAGAGTTGCTAGAAGTAGATAGTACCGCATCAGCATCTAAAA